>NZ_LT607552.1:228327-444688 GCF_900095275.1 Pseudomonas sp. UMAB-40 | reverse complement strand
TGGCCGCAATGAGTAGCACTCGGCCCTCTTTTAAAGGCACCGATCGGCCAGAAGCAGACACTCGGTCTAGTCTACGAAAGCGCCAGCAATCGAAGCCCAAGATTGTTCTAATCTCTCGCATTGACATATCGGTAAATCTCGATATCATCAGCTTATGGAATTGATCGAAATATTCAAAGCCCTCTCAAACCCTACGCGTCTTGAAATCTTGAAAGGTTTGAAGGACCCCGCAAAGAACTTCCCTCCGCAGAATGAGGGTGACGTTCTCACGGTCGGCGTCTGCGTCAGCAGTATTCAAGAAGGTATCGGACTGTCGCAGTCAACGGTGTCCAGTTATCTGGCCACGTTGCAGCGAGTGGGCCTGGTCGAAGTCAGGCGCATCGGTCAGTGGACCTACTACAAGCGCAATGAAGCAACCATCAGTGCTCTTGCCGAGATCATCGGGAAAGATCTGTAATTTTTTACCGCAATATATCGAGATATCTCGATATTCCTTTTTATAGATGCGAGGATTTACTATGAAAGCGATGATACTTAGATCATTTGGCGGCCCGGAATCGTTCGAACTCTGCGACGTGCCCAAGCCGGTGCCGGGTGCGGGACAAGTCCTGGTGCGGGTGCACGCAACCTCCATCAACCCCTTGGATTATCAGGTTCGGCGTGGAGATTACTCCGACCTGGTGCCACTGCCGGCCATTACCGGACACGACGTATCCGGCGTTGTCGAAGAAGTTGGGCCAGGCGTGACGACCTTCGTTCCAGGAGACGAAGTCTGGTACACCCCGCAAATTTTCGACGGGCCAGGCAGTTATGCCGAGTACCACGTGGCGGCCGAAAGCATTATCGGGAAGAAGCCGCCATCACTGAGCCATCTTGAGGCAGCAAGTCTGACCCTGGTTGGCGGGACGGTGTGGGAAGCGCTGACCGTGCGTGCAGCGCTCAGAGTGGGAGAAAGCATTCTGATCCACGGCGGCGCGGGAGGCGTAGGTCATGTAGCGATACAGGTAGCAAAATCCATTGGAGCGCGAGTCTTCACGACCGTGCGCGAAGCAAACTTTGAGTTCGCACGCCGCATGGGGGCCGATGTACTCATCGACTACGAAAAGGAAGATTACGTCGACGCCATCCTGCGGGAAACCGGCGGCCACGGCGTGGATGTGGTGTTCGACACCATCGGCGGCAACACACTGTCGCGCAGCCCCGACGTGCTCGCTCAACTTGGCCGGGTGGTCTCGATTGTGGACATTGCCCATCCGCAAAACCTCGTTCAGGCGTGGGGCAAGAACGCGAGTTATCACTTCGTTTTCACCCGACAAAACCGCGGCAAGCTTGATGAACTGAGCACACTGGTAGAGCGCGGTCAGCTGCGCCCACACGTTGGCGCTGTCTATTCGCTTGCAGACCTTGGGCTCGCCCATGCCCGGCTGGAGAGTCCCAACAACGGCATTCAAGGAAAAATCGTGATTGCCGTCGAGCCATCGCTCATCTCGTAAGTGCGTACTTTTAATCGTTCAAGTCAATTTTAAGGAACATCATGATCTATGAAATCGCTCTGCTCCCCGTTCACAAAGAACGGATTGATATGTTCCGACATGCATTTGCCGAGGTCGCTCCTTTGCTCACCCGCGCAAAAGGTTACGGCGGCCACTTGCTCGCGCAAGGGATCGAAAGCCCAGAGATGTTCAACCTGATCGTGCGCTGGGCTTCACTTGAGGATCACACGCCGGGCTTCGAAGCGAGTGAGGACCATCGGCTGTTCATGATAGGCCTGGAGGAATATTTTTCGGACGAACCGAAGGTCTTCCATATTGAGGGGGGAAACTTTTAGGACTGACGAACCGTAGCAATAGCCCACGCCCAGCATGCGGATCATCAGCTCAGGGTCAAAAGAAGGACGCCCAATTGGGCTGTAAAAATCGATGAGGTAATGGAACAAGTCGCTCAGATAGAGACATCGATCAATGCTGCACAGAAGGTGATTCGCAGGGATGTGGTTTTCAAGGTTGAACGAGTAAAGCAGTCGCTCTTGCCCCACTCGATAACTATCCCATCATGCTGCGTACTTCCCTGCTGGCCAATGTAGAGACTTTGCCGCAAGCCAGACAGGGGAGCTACTTTTTCAACAGAATCGGCCATGAGCAGCCAATGGAGGATATTGGCTCAACCCACAGAATGCGCGAGGGCTCCCTTGCGCTTGGCAAGATGAGAAACGGTGAGCCAGCCAGAAGCCAACGCCAGTAGCAATGCACTCGTCGACAGAATCCCGCCTACCCAATTAGGCGCTGCATAACCCAAGCCTTGGGCGATCACCCAACCGCCCAGCCAGGCGCCGATCGCGTTGCCCAGATTAAACAACCCGATGTTCACGGATGCCGCCAGGTTGGGCGCACCGGCGGCACGCGCCTTGTCCATTACAAGACGCTGAATCGGCGACACACTGGCAAAGCCGAAGCCGGCCATCAGGAATACACACAAGGCTGATGCAACGCGGCTTTCCACGACGAAGAAGAACGCGAACAGCACCAGCGCCTGCCCCGCCAGGGTCACGTACAACAACGGCATCAGCGCGCGGTCAGCCAGTTTTCCGCCCAGCAAGTTGCCGATGAACAGCCCCAGACCGAACAAAAAGAGGATGCCGGTCACCCCGTGATCGGTGTAGCCCGTCAACTCCGTCATCATGGGCGAAATGTAGGTGATTGCTGTGAAGAATGCGGCGGGGCCGAGCACGGTAATGCCCATCGCCAGCAAAACATGCACGTCGATGAAGGCTGAAAACTCGTGGCGCAAACTGGGAGCCTGATGCTGCTTGACCTTCGGTACCAGCATCGCCACCGCCAGCATCGCCACGACACCGATCACCGTGATCGCCAGAAAGGTCGCGCGCCAGGACACCATCTGTCCCAGCCAGGTGCCGGCCGGCGTGCCGATCAGATTCGCCAGCGTCAGACCGCTGAACATGAAGGCAATGGCACTGGTGCGGCGGTTAGGTGCCACCAGCTCTGAAGCGAGGATCGAGCCGATGCCGATAAAAGCGCCGTGTGTCAGCGAAGTAACGACTCGACCGGTTAGGGCCCAAGCAAACGTCGGAGCGAGCGCCGTCAATAAATTGCCCACGATAAAGAATCCCATGAGCGACACCAGCATGGTTTTCTGAGGCAACCGCGCGCCCAGAATGATCAGCAGTGGCGCCCCTACAAACACCCCCAGTGCATAACTGGTCGCCATATAGGCGGCAACGGGTATGGAAAGGTTGAACTCGGCAGCGATCCCGGGTAACAAACCGACGATGACGAACTCGGTGACACCAATGCCGAACGTAGCAATGGCCAGAGCCCAAATGGCAGCAGGCATGACAAGTCCCTCTCAATTGAAGTGCGTAGTCGATGGGGGACTGTATAGGCATAGTTCCTGAATGGAAATTAGGTACTATAAAGGGACATAGATACCAATTGGTAACCATAAAATGCCGAAAATCGATGATATTCATCTGGTGTTTGACGCCAACTGCGCACCCCGCCGGATCATGGGGCTCTTCGCTGTGAAGTGGGTCAGCATCGTGCTGCACGCCCTTGATCGCTGGCCGGGCGGACGTTGTCGTACCGGGCAATTACAGAGGGCGTTACCCGGTATTTCCAAGAAAATGCTGGTACAGACATTGCGCGACGTGGAGGCCCGGGGCTTGGTCACGCGGCACATTCACACCGTCGTGCCGCCCAAAGTGGAATACGAACTCACGCCCTTGGGTAAAACCTTTGCCGAAGCCGTGGAAATGCTCTATCGCTGGGGAGAGGAACATCAGCACGCACTGGACGACGTTGAAGCGAACCTGGCCAGCGCCCTGGTCAATCTCGACCCTTCGTTGGAAAAAAGTTGAAAGGCCTCCTTCTCAACGGTATGGAAGGCGGCCCGGCAGATTTACCGCGACGCGTCTTGGCTGAACTGCCCAGCCATGATCAGCTTCTTGCGACCGGTCTGCTTGACCGCACTATTTAATTTCATGCTTATGACTTTTGGCCGATGCCCAAAGCCTGTTCACGCTCGCACGCGTCGAAAGCATAACTGTTCAGATACTCAGCGCTGGCCGCATTCGCTGCCTCGATCGCATCGGCCAACGCCCCCTCCCCGACCAGATTTGTGATTGCGCGTACAAGCCGATCGGCAAAGATTTGACTGTAAATCGTGACTAAATTTTGCGCCTCGCCGCGGTATCCCTTCTCGGCTACGCCTGCCGCTACCCGATTCGCGTAGGCCTTGTAGTGCAAATAATCTTCCAAGGCATCGACTTCATAACCACTGAGTCCCAGAGATATCGGGGTATTGCGGGGCTTCTTCAGTTCGTCGCTCATTGTCATTGCCTTGATGTTAGCGGACGCGAATCCCGCACCCTGGTACTGAATATGCCGCCGACCGATGGTGGGCTGTTTGCAAGCAGCGCTCCAGTTAGCTGGCTAGCAGTAGTAAAAGAAAGCTCACGTACTATTCGATGCTGCATGGCCGGTCTTTCAATAGGGGTCACTAAAGAGGCGTTTCTTCGGTTTTCTGGATGGCTGCGAACTCTTCCTCGGGAGTGCCGGACACCAAATGGTGGCGGCTGTATAACGCAAAGTAGGCAATGAACAGGGCGTAGATTGCCGCCGTACCCAACATCACTTTCGGATCTACCAGGAAGCCGGCGACCAGGGCGACCGCGGCCAGTACCAGGGCGAATGATGAGGTGACGATGCCACCCGGTGTGCGATACGGACGCTGCATGTCCGGGCGACGTATGCGCAGGGAAATATGCGCCGCCATCATCAGCACGTAAGACAATGTCGCGCCGAACACCGCTACCAGGATCAGCAGGTCACCTTGTCCCGTCAGCGACAGACCGAAACCGATGATCCCCGGTACTACCAGTGCGTAGACCGGTGCCTTGTTGCGGTTGGTAACCGACAGTTTGCGTGGCAGATAGCCCGCTCTCGACAACGCGAAGATCTGCCGCGAATAGGCATAGATCACCGAGAAGAAACTGGCAATCAGGCCGGCCAGGCCAACCAGATTGACGAACTGGCTCATCCAGGTCGAACCACCATAGACCGCCTCCAGAGCCGCCACCAGCGGGTTTCCGGAATCCAACAGTGCCTTGGCACCCGCAGCACCCGGGCCTACCGTCAGAATGAGCGCGGCAAAGATGAGCAGCACCAGCATGGCGCCGATCAAGCCTCGTGGCAGGTCGCGTGTTGGATTCTTGGTTTCCTCAGCGGCCAGAGCTACCCCCTCTACGGCGAGGAAGAGCCACATCGCGTAGGGAATGGCGGCCCAGATTCCGACATAACCAAATGGCAGGAAGCTGCTGGCCCCCTTCGCTTCGGTCACCGGGATATCGAAAAGGTTGGCGACTTCAAAGTGTGGAATCATCGCCACAATGAACAGGCCAAGCGCAATGGCCGCCACCGCCGTAATGACGAACATCAGCTTCAAGGCCTCTCCTGCGCCGAGGACATGGATACCGATGAACACCGTGTAGAACGCCAGATAGACCGGCCAGCCGCCAACGCCGAACAGTGATTCACAGTAGGCACCGATGAAGCAGGCAATTGCTGCTGGAGCGATGGCGTACTCAAGGAGGATCGCAGCCCCGGCGAAGAACCCACCCCAAGGTCCGAAGGCTGTACGGACGAAACCGTAGCCACCACCTGCGGTCGGAATCATCGAAGACAGCTCCGCCATGGAGAAGCACATGCACATGTACATGGCGGCCATAAGCAAGGTGGCGAGAAACATTCCACCCCAACCGCCTTGGGCCAAGCCAAAGTTCCAGCCTGCAAAGTCCCCGGAGATTACGTAGGCCACACCGAGGCCGATAAGCAGCACCCATCCTGCGGCGCCTTGTTTCAACTGTCGACTCTGGAAGTATTCTGCATTGACACTTTCAGTCCCGACGCCGTGCGCGAGGCTGACTGTGTGGTTTTTTTGAATGGACATGAGCAAGGCCCTCTTCTTCATGACGACCGCCGTGAAACCGGACGGTGGCGTGAGGCGGATTCGTTAGTGGCTAAGGCAGTACTTAGAAAAATCCCATTGGGTTGATGTCATAGCTGATCAGCAGGTTTTTGGTCTGCTGATAGTGGTCAAGCATCATCTTGTGAGTCTCACGCCCAATGCCGGACTTTTTGTAACCGCCGAACGCGGCATGCGCCGGGTACAGGTGGTAGCAATTGGTCCAGACACGACCGGCCTTGATCGCCCGGCCCACGCGGTAGGCGCGGTTGATGTCGCGGGTCCACAGGCCGGCACCGAGGCCGAACTCGGTGTCGTTGGCGATGGCCAGGGCTTCGGCTTCGTCCTTGAACGTGGTGATGCTCACCACCGGGCCAAAGATTTCTTCCTGGAACACACGCATTTTGTTGGTGCCCTTGAGCAGGGTCGGCTGGATGTAATACCCGGTCGCCAGGCTGCCCTCGAGTTTCTCGATCTTGCCACCAGTCAGCAGTTCGGCACCTTCGCCATTGGCGATTTCCAGGTACGAAAGAATTTTGTCGAATTGCTGCTCGGACGCCTGAGCGCCGACCATGGTGTCGGTGTCCAGCGGGTCGCCACGTTTTATCGACAGGACTTTTTTCATCACCACTTTCATGAAGTCGTCGTAGATCGACTCTTGCACGAGCGCTCGGGATGGGCTGGAGCACACCTCACCCTGGTTGAAGAAGGCCAGCACTAAACCTTCGGCGGCTTTTTCGATAAAGGCGGGCTCGGCGTTCATGATGTCTTCGAAGAAAATGTTCGGCGACTTGCCGCCAAGTTCCACGGTCGACGGAATGATGTTCTCTGCGGCGCACTTGAGAATGTGCGATCCCACTGGGGTGGAGCCAGTGAACGCAATCTTTGCGATACGCTTGCTGGTGGCCAGGGCCTCACCGGCTTCGCGGCCAAAGCCTTGGACTACGTTGAGCACGCCCGGCGGCAGCAGATCGCCAATCAGCTCCATCAACAGGGTAATCGACAGCGGCGTCTGTTCGGCTGGCTTCAAAATCACACAGTTGCCGGCGGCCAGGGCCGGAGCGAGTTTCCAGGCCGCCATCAACAACGGGAAGTTCCACGGGATTATCTGGCCGACCACGCCCAGTGGCTCGTGAAAGTGATAGGCGGCGGTGTGTTCGTCGATCTCGGCAGCGCTGCCTTCCTGGGCACGGATGCACCCGGCGTAGTAACGAAAGTGGTCGGCTGCTAGGGGGATGTCGGCGTTCAGGGTTTCACGTATGGCCTTACCGTTGTCCCAGGTTTCGGCCACGGCCAGTAGTTCGAGGTTGGCTTCGATGCGGTCGGCAATTTTCAGCAGCACCAGCGCGCGTTTTTGCACCGAAGTTTTGCCCCAGGCGTCGGCGGCGGCATGGGCGGCATCCAGGGCCAGTCCGATATCTTCGGTACTGGAGCGGGGGAATTCACCGATTACTGAGGCATCAACCGGGCTGGTGTTGGTGAAGTACATACCTTTGACCGGCGCAATGAATTCGCCACCGATGTAGTTGGCGTACCGTGGCTTGAGTTTGACAGCAGCATCTTGTGTTCCGGGTTTTGCGTAGATCATGTTTTTCTCCGTGACATTGTTATTGTGATTGTCGAGCGCAGTTCCGCTGCGCCGGTCAGAGTCGCTCGATCACTCGCTCCAGGCTGTTGAGGAAAATCTCTGCGTGCTCACGCTGGAATACCAACGGTGGCCGGACCTTGAGGGTATTGGCGTGTGGACCGGCGGCGCCGATCAGCACTTTTTCCTCTCGCAGACCGTTGACCACTTTTGCCGCGGTCGAGGCATCAGGAGTGCCGTCCGGGGCCGTGAAGTCGACAGCGGCGTACAGCCCCATGCCGCGAACATCACCGATGACCGTGTGGCGTGCGGCCAAGCTCTTGAGGCCATCGAGCATGAACTTGCCGGTCTCACCGGCATTGGCGATGAGGTTTTCCCGCTCGATCACCTCCAATACCGCCAGCCCGACAGCGGACGAAACCGGATTGCCGGCAAAGGTGTTGAAGTAGCCGGACTCGCTGGCGAAACGATGCAGGATTTCAGGCTTGATGGTGAGGCCAGCCGTTGGGTGACCGTTGCCCATCGGCTTGCCAAGGGTGACGATGTCCGGGATCAGGTCATGACACTGAAAGCCCCACATATGGCGACCTGATCGCCCGAAGCCCGGCTGAACTTCGTCGGCGATATACAGGCCACCGACCTCTCGCACAGCCTCAACGGCTTCGCGCAAGAAACCTGGCGGCTCGAAGAATCCGCCGTCACTGGTAAAGAATGTATCCAGTAGCAGGGCCGCTGGTTTGATACCGTGCCGGCGCATATCGGCCAGGGCCGCACGGACGTCGGCGGCAAATCGACGGCCGACTTCTTCGGGGTTTTTCGGGTTATGAATCGGTGCCGCAACCGTGCGCGCATCACGGTTCGCTGCGATCTGCGGAAACTGCGAGGAGGACAGTTCCGCAATACTGGCGGTCAGTCCGTGATAGGCGTAGTTCGTAACTATCACACCGGTACCGCCGGTGTAGTCACGGGCGATACGCACGGCCAAATCGTTGGCCTCGCTGCCAGTGCAGGTGAACATCGCCTGACTCAGTTCACCAGGCATGGTTCCCAGCAGTTTTTCGGCGAAATCCAGCACGTTGTCGTGCAGGTAACGGGTGTGCGTATTAAGGAGGCGAGCCTGACGACACAAGGCATCGACTACATGCGGATGGCAATGTCCGACTGACGGCACGTTGTTATAGACGTCCAAGTAGCGCTGCCCTTCGACATCGTAAACCCAGACACCTTCACCACGAACCAGGTGCAGCGGGTTCTGATAGAACAGTTGATAGCCTGGGCCGAGCAAACGCCGCCGCCGCTCGATCATCTCTCGGTTGCGTGGCGAGAGTGTATGACTGTTTTCCTGCGAAAAAGCGTTGGTTTTCAGCATGGTGCCTCCCTAGGCATGCAAAGAGTGCGATGCGCGGCATCCGCGTATCAGATGCTTGCCAGAGATAGTGCCGCTGGTTTCTTCGCACGACTTGACCTGGGGAGATTCGTTATCTGGTCTGCGGTCAACTTTTAGTCCGGGAGCCTGTAATTGTCCTCTGCAGTCAAATTCACTCATCCTGCGGTCAAGCGCATCCACAACAGTCTCTCCATCCTGATTCTGACTTTTCATCAGAACACTCTGGAGCTGACCTATGAGCACGGCAAAACAAGAAGAAATCGGCGTTCAGACCCTGCACGATGTGGCTGTCCGCACGCTCGCCCGTTGCTATCCACCCCGTGTGCAAGGGCAAGTAACGTTACTGTGTCATTCAGAGAACGCCACCTATCGTGTCGATACGCCGGGTGGGCAACGATATGCCTTGCGCGTGCACAAGCTGGGTTATCACCGAAAGACCGATATCGAGAGCGAGCTGAACTGGCTGAATGCTCTGCAAGAGTCAGGCATCCAAGTCCCGCGCCCCGTTGCTGGCCTTGATGGGCATTATGTGCAGCAAGCTCAGGTTAGTGTCGACGAAGACCTTAATCTGGTGCTGTTCAATTGGGTTGATGGGGCCGAGCCCACAGCAGATGTCGACCTGAGTGCTTTCAAGCGGCTAGGCGCCATCACCGCAAAGTTGCATCAGCACAGCCAGGAATGGCAGCGCCCAGCTGATTTTTGCCGAATTATCTGGGATCACCAAAGCATGGTCGGACCTCAGGGACAATGGGGAAACTGGCGAGATGCGGTCAATCTGGACAGACGCGATTTGGGCCTGATAGAGGGCGCGTTGCAACGCGTGGATCGCGAGTTGGCAAGCTATGGTCAGGACGATAAGCGGTACGGTTTGATCCATGCCGATCTGCGTCTGGCCAATCTGCTAGTCGATCATGAGCAGACGCATGTGATCGATTTCGACGACTGCGGTTTTGGCTGGTACATGCATGATCTGGCCGCAGCCCTGAGCTTTTACGAGCACCACGAGCGGCTGAATGACTGGATCGAACACTGGCTGGCCGGCTATGCGACCGTCAGGCTTTTGAGTGCACACGACATCGCCATGATTCCGACCTTTATCATTCAGCGGCGAATCCAGGTTCTGGCCTGGACCGGCACCCACGCTGACACGCTGCAAGCGCGTAGCCTCAGTGCGGACTGGGCGCAGCAAAGTGTTGACTTGTGCCGGCGATATTTAATGGATGAGCTCGCTCAGGTCGTCGTTTGATGAAGACTCACGAGGGAGAGTAGAAGTTGCTAAAGAACTCACTACTGACCTAAGGTGGGTACAGACACCGTTGGATACCATTGTGCAGCACGGTTGAGAGTCAAAATATTTGGTCTTGAGCGGTTTTTGTCTTTTGGTGTGATAGTCGCGTATTAACGCGGTTCATATGAGGAAAGGTCATGATGGGCTCATACCTCGCTCAAGACTCCGATCTGTCCAGGCAACTGGCATCAACGGTTGGCAACCGTAACACTGGCGTTTTGGCAGCGGCAGCGACGGGTCTCTGTACGTTCATCAAGGAGCATGGCGGAGATGCTGACCGAATTCTGGGAATGTCAGGCATCAACCCGGAAGACTTGCAACATCCGACCCAAAGCCTGGGCTTGGCGAACTACTGTCAGGTCTTTGAAGAGGCCGCCCATCAGTCGCGCTGCGATAACTTTGGCCTTTACTATGGCCACCAGTTCCAACCCCAGGCCTTGGGGCTTCTTGGTTATATCGGGCTGTGTTCACCTACGGTCGAGCAGGCATTGATCAATGTAGCCCGCGCTTTTCCCTACCATCAACAAAATAGCCTCATATGCCTGGTCGACGAGGGCGAGTGTTACCGGTTTGACTATCAAGTGCGACACCGCGCCATTCTCAGCAAGCGCCAGGATGCAGAGCTGTCCCTGGGGATCATAAACAACCTGATACGGCATGTGCTGGGCAGCCAGTGGGCCCCTCGCGCGGTGCACTTCGAGCATCCACGACCCGAGTCCTGGCACGAACACTGCCGCCTGTTCAATGCCCCGGTCTATTTCGAGCAGCCATGCAATTCTCTGATCATTCCCAAGCTAAATCTGGGGCGCAGAATGCCAGCCAGCGATCCTACGCTGCTAATCGTTATGCAGGACGCCATTCGTCAGTTGAACACTCAGGAAAAGACGCTCCCCAATATCGTGGACGACACTATCGTGCAGGTACGCAACCAGTTGTTAAGTGGTGAGCCGGTCATGGAAGTTGTTGCAGAAAAGATGGGGTTGAGTAGTTGCTCTTTGCAGCGTCGTCTGCGCGATCAAGGTGTGTCCTTTACCGTCATAGTGGACAAGACCCGTTGTGAACTGGCAACGCATTATCTGTTGCAACATCATTTGCCGATCTCCGAGCTTGCTCCTTTGCTCGGCTACTCCGAAGCTAGCGCCTTCTCCCGGGCGTTCCGCCGCTGGTTTGGCATTAGTCCACGGCAGTGGCGACAGCATAGAGAGCCCGTTGAAAAGCGCAGCCTGGCGCATTAAATAGTCACTAGACAATACGGATTATGAGCCAGACTTACGCCACTGATTCGGACTCACTCCGTTCCATCGGCGGAAAGCTCGTGAGAAAGCACTGACTTCTGAATATCCAAGGAGAAGTGCGAGTTCCGAAATTGGCAATCTTGTCTGAGTCAAATAGTACTGAGCTTGTTCTTGGCGCACCTTATCAACCAGGCTAGAAAAGGTTAACCCTATCTCGCCAAGCCGACGTTGCAGGCTCCAACTTGTAGTTTTCAGTAGTTCTGCCACTTGATTAAGACTAGGGTCACCCTTAGCGAACTGAATTCGGATCTGCGCCTGAACATCATTAATGATGCCATGCCCTCCCTGCCTTTCGCCCCCCTGCCGCGCCAGCAAGTCCATGCTTTCCATGACGATGGCTAAAAGCCGACTATCACGACCGGGCATCACTTTATCAAGGGCACTCCTCCTGAACACCAGTGAATTACACGGCTGACCAAAGAAGACCGGAGCATCGAAGGCTTTACAGTGCTCGTGCCAGGCCTCTGGCTGGGGGTGTTCAAAATGAACACGCTCAGGTGCCCACCGTTGCCCGATGGAGTGACGCATCAAGTTGGTGAACATTCCCAGAGAAAGTTCGGCGTCCTGACGCTTGCGAAAGATTGCGCCGTACTGAACCTGGTAATCGAGACGACACCACTCACTCTCCACCTCAAGTCGCAGCAGACTGCCTTGCTGATGTATAGGAAACACCTTCACTACATTGCGCAACGCGTCTCCCAGGGTTTCCGAACACATGCCGACATATCCGAGCATACCCAGGCTGTCCGGTTTGAACTGGTTGCCGTAACGCAAACCAAAGTTGCCATCTTGAGTCTGGCGAGCGGCCTCTTCGAAAACTGCACAATACTGATCAAGATCCAGTCTCAAAGTGGGATGCTGCAGATGCTCCGGATTGAGCCCCGCATGACCAAGAATTCGGTCTGCATCCCCGCCTTTCTGCCGAATAAACTCAATCAAACCTGTTGCGGCCGAACTGAGAACTCCGATTGATTGAGGCTGATCGGCGAGTCGCCGTGTTGTGGCGAGTTGCATGGCAACCTCTCACACAGTTGCGGATGGGGGCGTTATGACCTTTTGGACAAGCACAATACTCAAGCAAATTCCATGCCGTTCTAGAGGCGCGCGCTCTGAGCACTCCGAGCAGCACTCCGAGCAGCACTCCGAGCAGCACTCCGAGCAGCACTCCGAGCAGCGCTCGATTGCGTGAGAGCGCTGTTTCATAGTGCACCCCAAACGGTTTGGGAGGTTGTTGGTGCACACATGAGTACGCGGTAGGGGTTATGAACTGATCACTTCAATCTGCTCAATCAGCGACTACTGATTTCTTTGCAAGTGCGGCGCGTGTTTCCAATGACCCCAATGGGCGACCACTAGTTTTTTGCAAGCGCGGCGCATGTTCCCAATAACCCCAATGGGCGTATACACGGCATAAGTGGCATTTTCTGATCGCCAAGGAAGATTGACTTTCCCCCCTGTTGAAAATTATCGCTGGCACCTCGAGGCAAGTCGTTGACTGGCGAGCACAAACCAAAACCCTTTTATTGATGATTTGATGGTTGGGTACAAAAAATGTGCTCGGCGGTCAAGTCGTACATGAAGGCTTAACTCACTATCAAGCCTCCCTCATTTGATAGGAGCTGCGCAGATGTTCACGTCCTTAAGTGGTAAGAGTGTCCTGGTCACTGGTGCCAGCACCGGCATAGGCCTTGGAATTGCCAGGCAGTTTGCTATTCAGGGCGCAAAAGTGCTGATTACCGCCCGCAACGCAGACAAGGTCGAAGCAGTCGCTGCCGGTATGCGCGCTGAAGGGCTTCAAGTACAGGGGCTGGCCTCCGATGTGGCTGATGCCGCTTCTGTGGTGGCGCTCATGCGCACCCTGGAGGTGATGCACGGCGGCCTCGATGTGCTGTGCTGCAATGCTGGCATTTTCCCCAACTCTGCATTGGAAAGCTTGACTGAGGCAGAGTGGGATCGGGTGATGGGCACCAATGCCAAAGGCACATTCCTGTGCGTGCAAGCCGCTCTGCCCCTCCTGCGACTTGCCGAATACGGTCGGGTGATCCTCACCTCATCTATTACAGGCCCCATCACCGGGTCTCCTGGCTGGGTACATTACGGCGCGAGCAAGGCGGCGCAGTTGGGGTTCATGCGTACTGCGGCGATCGAGTTGGCCAAGGACGGCATCACCGTCAACGCGATACTACCTGGCAATATTGTCACTGAAGGCTTCCTGGACGTGGATGCTGAGTATCAAGCGGGCGTGGCGGCCTCCATCCCGCTCAAACGGTTGGGCACTTCCGAGGACGTTGCCAGCGCTGTCCTGTTCTTTGCCAGCCGCGAAGCCGGCTACATCACGGGGCAAAGCCTGATCATCGACGGTGGCCAGGTCCTGCCCGAATCACTTCAAGCCCTTGTTTGAACAACCACCCTGAACAAGGAATATGCCCATGAACACAATTATCACTGCTTCTCCACCGGACCTCACGGCATCTGC
Organism: Pseudomonas sp. UMAB-40; assembly: GCF_900095275.1. Lineage (NCBI taxonomy): Bacteria > Pseudomonadati > Pseudomonadota > Gammaproteobacteria > Pseudomonadales > Pseudomonadaceae > Pseudomonas > Pseudomonas sp. UMAB-40. The sequence goes on along the minus strand of NZ_LT607552.1, from coordinate 430,678 downwards.
CGGCGTGCAGCGCTTACGCAAGAACTCCGTAGGGTTGTTTGGCGTGTTATTCATGACGATCGCCACGGCGGCGCCGATCACCGCCATGCTGGGTAATGTGCCGATTGCCGTGGGTAGCGGTAATGGACAATTCGCCCCCGCAGGTTACCTGGTGGCGACGGTCATCTTGGCGTTGTTCGCACTGGGCTATTCGCAGATGGCCAAGTACATCACCGCGACTGGAGCCTTTTACGGCTTCATCTCCCATGGGTTGGGCCGGGTTGTTGGTATGTCATCGGGCATTACTGTCACCTTGACCTACATTGTATTTGAAGCCGCGCTGGTGGGGATTTTTGCCTTTTTCTGCCAGGAGTTCGTGCAGAGCGTACTCGGCTTTCAAGTCCATTGGCTGGTATTCGCGCTGTTGATGCTCGCGGCGAATGGCATCCTTTGTTATTTCGACCTCAGTCTGGCAGCCAAGCTGCTAGGCGGCTGCCTGATCCTGGAAATTCTTATGTTGGGGGTGACTGCGTTCGCGGTGCTGCTACATGGCGGCGATGCGCAGGGCTTGCACGTGGAGTCGATCAACCCTCTCAACGCATTCAAACCGGCCGAGGGCGTTGTCGGCGCTAGCGCGGGTCTGGGATTGTTTTTCGCTTTTTGGTCATGGGTCGGATTCGAGTCCACCGCCATGTATGGTGAAGAGTCCCGAGATCCCAAGCGCATCATTCCCCTGGCCACAATGATGGCGGTGATCGGCGTGGGAGTGTTCTATGTCTTTGTCTCCTGGATGGCCATCGCTGGAACAGGCCCAGCCAACGCCATTCAACTGGCCCAGAATCCGGCAACTGCTGCCGAATTGTTTTACGGTCCGGCGCGTACTTATCTGGGGGAGTGGGCGGTGACCTTGTTCAAGGTGTTGGTAATCACCGGTTCCTTCGCCTGCGCCATGGCTTTTCACAACTGCGCGTCGCGCTACCTGTACGCGCTTGGGCGCGAAAATCTGTTTGAATGCCTAGGCCGTAGTATTGGCCATACTCACCCAAAACACGGCTCTCCGCACGTGGCGTCTACTGTGCAGACTGTAATCGCCACGCTGATCGTGTTTGCATTCTGGCAGCAGGGCAAGGATCCCTACGCGGACATGTTCACCTTGCTAGCCATTCTTGGCACCATGGGCATTATGATCGTCCAGGCGCTCTGTGCTTTCGCGGTCATCGCCTGGTTCCATTTCGATCCTGCGAACCGCCAAAAGGCGCACTGGTTCAAGACCTTCCTGGCACCACTAATTGGCGGTCTGGCGATGCTGTACGTGGTCTATCTGCTCTGGATCAACATGGGCTTCGCCGCTGGTAATGCCGTCAACTCGCTGCTCTACCAACTCATTCCCTACATCGTGCTGGCCAGCTTCCTGCTCGGTGCTGGTATTGCCTTGTATTTCAAATACTTCGATACCGACAAGTATCAGGTCATCGGCCGTATTGTCATGGACGAGCAACGTCACGTTTGAGGAGTTTGCGATGTTAAAAGTCAATGCCTTTGATCGTAACCAAGCGCCATGTTACAGGCCGACCAGCGTCGTTAGCGTCTGCTGCCGGTAATAAGCCTCGGCCCACGTTAATTGTGTGATGCGGTGAATCACACGGATATCGATGGGTCGCTACTATTTGCATTAAAAGCGCTGCTAGAAGTGTGCAACGTCACACGAGAGGCGACCTCGTTAGGGATCAGCCAAGCCTGGATCATCTCGCTGCTTGGTCCTTGCGACTGTCCGCTTTGACCCCTGCAATGCTGCACGACTCAACCGCGAACCTTTCAGAGATTGCCCTCCCCTACGATTTCAATTCCCAGGGGCGCAGGCAACCGCCTTCAAGCAACACCCTGGTGTGAGTCCGGCGCAGTTGCGTAGAGGTTAGATGGCAGGAAATTCATCGATATTGTCGGGCCAGGCAGACAGCACTTGAAAGCCGTCCTCCGTGACCGCAACCATGTGCTCCCACTGTGCCGAGAGTGAGTTGTCCCGAGTGACCACTGCCCAGCCGTCCGCCAGGGTTTTCACATGACGCTTGCCCGCGTTCAGCATGGGCTCGATGGTGAAAATCATGCCCGCTTTGAGCTTCAGTCCCTGGCCCGGATAGCCGTAATGCAGGATCTGCGGCTCATCGTGATAGACCTTGCCAATCCCGTGACCGCAGTATTCGCGGACAACGCTGAATCCGTCTTTTTCCGCAACCGTTTGAATCGCATGACCGATGTCGCCCAGCGTTGCACCGGGGCGAACGACACGAATGCCGGCGCACATCGCGTCGTAGGTCGTCTTGACCAGACGTCGCGCCTCCTGGCTGGGCTCGCCGACAAAGTACATGCGACTGGTGTCGCCGTACCACCCGTCCTTTTTCACCGCGATGTCGATGTTCACAATGTCGCCATCCTGCAACACTGCGGCCGACGGCAGGCCGTGGCAGACCACGTGGTTGACCGAGGTCAGCACGGTTTTCGGGTAGCCGAGATAGCCAATATTGCCCGGAATGGCTTTCTGCACATTGACGATGTAGTCGTGGCAGAGCCGATCTAATTCGTCGGTGGTCACCCCCGCTTTCACATGGGGCTTGATCATGGCCAGCACCTCGGCAGCCAGCACTGCGGCAACACGTGACTGGGCAATTTCCGCCGAAGACTTGATCGGAACATTCGTCTTCATTGCTTCGCTCCGCCAGCTACATGAAGCTGAGGGCTTGGGGAGCTGTCCGCAAGGGCGCAGAGCTTTTCCAGGTCAAGACCACCTTCCAGCTCTGCACGAACCAACATGCGGCAGATGTCGCTGTGATCGAGGTTGGGGTGCAGTTCCGCAAGCATCCCGATACGCATCCAATGCTCTGCCTGGGCATTGATCGAACGGCTCAACGCATTGCTGGCGACACGCAAATGCTCATGCATGTCTTCTGAGATTTTCACGATTCCCATGGCCACCAACTATATGAAATGTACATAGATCGTATATTAGCGAGTTTGATCGCGAAATCAAATTTGCGGGTTTGTGTGGCCGGTCCCTTTACTAAGAACGAAGCCATGAGTGGCGCGAGGCGGCTCAACGGCACCACGCGCTGATCGTTAGCCGGCTAGTTGGATAATTCGGCATAGACTGGATAATCCACGTAGCCCTCCTCGCCGCCGCCATAAAGCGTCGGGCGGTCAGGTGAGGCCAAAGGCAGATCACGCTGTAGCCGGTCAACCAGGTCCGGATTGGCGATAAAGGGTTGTCCGAAGGCTGCCAGATCGATCAGGCCCGCCTCCAACATCTGCGTCGCGTGCTCACGGGTCAAACCGCCTGCAAGAATGACGGTGCCGCCGAAAGCTGTCTTGAAGCGTTTAAGGAAGTCGTGGGTCAGCAGCGATTCCCCTTGTCCCCGGTTGTCCACCAGATGAACGTAGGCGATGCCGCGCTTGCCCAGTTCCGCTGCGAGGTAGAGATAGGTTGCCTGGTTTTCCGGGTAATCCGGCACGAACAACTGGCTGTTGGGCGAGAGCCGAATGCCAACCTTATGGGCACCAATATTGGCCACCACCTGATCTACCGTTTCCAGGGTAAGGCGTGCGCGGTTCTCAACCGACCCACCATAGCGATCCTGACGAACGTTCAAGTCGGCATTGAGGAACTGCTCCAGCAGGTAGCCATTGGCACCGTGGATTTCGACGCCATCAAAGCCTGCCTTCATGGCATTGATAGCGGCGTTGACGAAATCTTCTTCGATGGCGGGGATTTCAGCGGTGGAAAGCGCACGGGGCGGCGTCGGGTCCGCTGGCCCACGGCCGCCCTCGGGAAGGTTGATGAACACACGGTTGCCGGGACTGCTTTCTACTGGCTTATCGCTCGGGCCGACGGGAGCAGCTGCGTCAGGTTGAAGAGTGGCATGGGACATACGCCCCACATGCCAGATTTGCGCGAAGATGATGCCACCCGCTTCATGCGCAGCCTCGGTGACGAGGCTCCAGCCCTCGACGTGTGCATCGGAATAGATTGCCGGAACGGCCAGGTAGCCCTGTCCTTGCGCAGAAATGGGCGTGCCCTCGGTGATGACCAGACCTGCACTGGACCGCTGCCGGTAGTAGCGTGCATTGAGCGCGTTGGCCACAAAACCCTCGCTTCTCGAACGGGTCATGGGCGCCATCACGATGCGGTTACGCAGCATCTGGCCTGCCAGTTCGTAGGTATCGAATAATTGGCTCATAGGATTTCTCTGAGGCATTCCTATGTCATTTCCATAGGATGCAAAAAGTAAGAAAGGTGTGCGCGAAGCACATTCATCGCGTTCGCGAACGAAAGCTAAACGCCGAACTGATTGCCTTGTTCGTCGAAAAAATTCAGCAGCTGCTCGGTGACGAACTCCGGCTGCTCCATGACGATGAAATGACCGCTGTCTTCCACCTTCTCCAGGCGGAAGTCCGTTGCATGCTGCGCAGTGATCTGCAGCCAGTGCCAACCGGTGTGTTCAGCGCCAAGCCCGAGCACCGGCATTGTCAACCTGGCATAGGCTTTCTGGTCGTTGATGTCTCGTGGCCAGGCCCGATACCACGCATGGCCGGCCCTGATGCCGTCGGTGCTCGAGTACGCATCGCCATAGACGGCAAGATCGATCGGATCGATCCGGGAACGGTTCGCCAGCATGTAGTTGAAAAGCCAGGCGATGTAGTTGCGCATTCCATTGCCGCTGAGGAGGCTCTCACCCAGCCCTTGAACCTGATGAAATGCGAACCACCACGGGTAGGGAGGATGTTCGGCATCGATCTTGTCGCCGAATGTTCCCTCTCTCGGCAACATCGAAAATTCGAACCAGCTTTCGTCCGGATGCGGCACGTCGAGCAGCGCAAGCCGTGTCACCACCTCCGGATGGTTCGCGGCCAGGCTGAAGGCGACCATCGCCCCGATGTCATGCCCTGCGATGTTGACTGCCGTGAAGCCGAGGCTTGCGATCAGCTGAAAAATGTCCTCGGCCATGGTTTTCTTGTCGTAGCCTCTTTCGGGGGCTTGCGAACTGCCCATGCCGCGTATATCGACCACGATGACTTGATAGCTTTTGCTCAAGGGTTCCATGACGTTGTGGTACGCCCACCACGTCTCCGGGTGGCCCGGGAGCAGGATGAGCGGTGGCCCCTTCCCGCCAATCACGTAATGAAGCGTGACGCCATTCACTGTGGCGAAGCGGCTTTCAAAGCCAGGAATGCGCTTGACCAGCGCATCGTCGGAAGTGTCGAACTGCACGTTATCTTCGAGCATGACAGTGTTCCTTTTTTCGTTAGAAATTCATGACGCGCCCGAGGCAAGGGCGTTGCGCCGTGCAAGGTCCATCATTCGACCCGGTCGTAAGAGAACTGGATGCCGGCAGTTCCGCCGGTCTGGATGAACAGATCGAGGAAGCCGGGCACCGTCTCGCTCCGGCTCCAGTCGCGTTGCAGTTCGCAGAACAGCTGCACCGTCGAGATCAGCTTGCCACCCGCCTGCTCGATACGCCGCAGGGCGGCCTCGTGCGCCAGCTCCGAGGTGCCTCCGATCGCGTCGATCGGTATGTAGACCTCGTAGCCTGCGGCGAGAGCGTCGAGCGCGGGAAAGAGTACGCAGGCCTCGGTCCACAGCCCGGCCATGACCAATTTTCTACGGCCCGTGGCTTCGACTGCCTGACGGAACCCGACATCTTCCCAGCTGTTAATGCTGGTGCGGTCGTAGGTCGGGTAGTCCTTCAACACGCTGCGGACCTGCGGCACCGGCGGCTGATTCAAACCGGTCTCGACATTGACCGTCGTATGGACGATGGGCATGCCATAGAGGATGGCGGCTCGGGTGCAACCGACGATGTTGTTGATCAGCAGTTGCCGATCCATCGAGGCGATCGAATTGACCTGCGGCGGCTGATAGTCGATGACGAGGAAGGCTGCATTCTGTGCGGTCAGCAGGTGGTCAGCCTGAGGGTCGCGACGGGGTTCGCTGGACATGAGAGTGATTCCTTGAGTGTGGCGCTTGGTGGCCACTGCTGGGGGACTTGCAATTGGAAGCAGCGGTGACTTGGTCGAAGCTTCTGGAAACGATCATGCTTGTCCGCCTTAAATACATAAAATATATTGATTTGATAAATCGATCAGATTCGATGATCAATCTATGTAACTGCGTCACCTCCGCTCCTTCCTGACTGTCGCCGAGTAAGCCGCCGAGCTCCTGGTGGAGCAAGCACGCCGCACACGGGGCCAAATGCAACGGGCCAAGGACCTGATGCAGCTCGGCACGCGGGGCGATCGGTTCGATGCGATTCGGTTTATCTGGAAACGCATCCTTCGGTGGAATGCTCGCCGGTGACGTTCGGGGAGAGGAACATCAGCAAGCGCTGGAAGATGTTGAAGCGAACTTGGTCAGCGCCCAGGTAAATCCCGACCTCGAAGAACGAGCCGCCGTGACGCTGGATTGAGACTAAGTTCTGGCCAGGGTCAGGAACTGTTTGACTGCACCGGATGTTTCCTTCGTGCGATAAATCAGCACCAAATCCGCCGTCGCGCTGACGCCCGCCAGGGGTCGGTACTGGATGTTTTGAAAAACCAGTGTGCTCAACGGTGCGGGCACCAGGCCGAGTCCCAGGCCGGCGGACGCGATGGTCAGGACTGCCAGGGTGCTGCCAGCGTAATGAGCGACCTTGGGCTCCTTTCCGAGAATGTGCCGCAGGAAAGTCAGCTGCGGGGCCTCGGCACCGTGGGCCGAGTAGACCACGAAGGTTTCATCCATCAGGTCAGCACAGCGCACTGCCTTGCGCTTGGCCAACGGATGCTCACCGCTCATGGCGACGACCCAGGGCCATGCGCCGATTCGCTCGACGCGCAGGTCGGCATGTACGCCAAGGTCAAACGTCGGGCAATAACCGACATCCAGTTCGCCGGCGAGAATGGCCTCCGCCTGCTGTTGTGCAGAGGCTTCTCGCAACGTGATTTCCGCCTCGGGAAACTGCCGGTGAAAGTTGCCAAGGTCGCACGAGAGCTTGCCCGCAAAGGACGCGTTACCGGAAAAGCCGATGCGCACGGAACCAATTTCGCCACGGGCTGATTTCTGCACGACGTCCTTGGCTCGCTGCGCCTGGTCCAGTGTGCGGCGCGCCTCGATCACCAGGATCTCGCCAGCTTCGGTCAACATGACCTTGCGGCTTGTCCGGGTGAACAGCGGCGTGCCCAATTCCTCTTCGAGCGAGCGAATTTGCATACTCAATGCCGGCTGCACGATATGCAGCTTCGCCGCCGCACGACCGAAGTGCCCCTCCTCGGCGACCGCGAGGAAATAACGCAAATGACGAAGCTCCATAGATCGATCATCCATAATGATTAACGAATAATATCAATATATTGGAGTGATCTATTCCGTTCAATCACATTAGGTCCATCGATCAACCCGTACCGATTGATCCTTGACCCAGCTTTGGAAGCGGTGAATACGCCAGCACTGCTCTCGTCGGTAAGCGACCTCTTTTCTATGGCGGTAAATGCGAGCACTCATCATGTCCAGCGAACGCACACGTGATCCTGTATTCGATCAACTCCTGGTGCCTCAAAACGCCGCTTCCCTGGTGATCGACTATCAACCGCCACGCGTGGACCCGATTTTCTCCATAGATCGCCAAGGGCTGATCAATGTCGGCGGTTTAAGCAACGTAGAAACCCTCTTCGGGCTCCCCGTAGTAGACGCGACAAACATCAACCCGGGCCTCAATGAGCCAGCGTCCGCGCACGTCAAAGAGATCAAACGTGACCATCCAAAGCACGACCGGGCCAACATTAATAATTGGTAACCGACGCGGCGTATCGCTGGGGCTTCACCGACCCGAGTTGTTTCAGCCAGGAGTACAAGCGCTTGTTCCGGCATTCACCGTCGCGGGACAGGCGCTGCTTCTGCGACGCGACTTGCGCTGCATGACGCGATCGGCCCACAGCATCAGCAGCGCCGACAGGCCCATCAGTGCGCCACCGATTGACTGGTCCAGTTGCGCGCTCATGCCGCCAACCGTCATTTCCATCCCGTGCAGGTGCGCCATCGGCTGGACGGGCATCGGATACAGCGGCGCACTGAACACCAGCATCAGCCCCACCAGCAGCTGCGGCAGCGCAACGGCAAGGCTGAACGACCACTGCTTGTACGAAGGGATATCCGCGCGCTGGCAGTAGCAACCCATGACCTTACAGAGCCACAGTCCGCTTACCGCCATACCCCATTTCATCAGCGCATACAGCGTGGCATCGTCCATCAGTCGTTGATGCAGTTGTGGCAGCATCCATACAGCGCTCATTGCCCCGAAAGCCACGACCACCCACACTCGCAGACCCCGCCTCCCCCCCACGAATCTCGCTTGGCTGACTGGCTCCCGAGCGACTGCAAACAACAGAAGTATGGGCGCCAGGTGATGAATCAACGCGCTTTGCAGGCAGTGCAACCACACACTGTGACGCGCAGCCAGGTCCAGCGCTGGCTGCATCCCGAGAAAAAACACCAGCGCGGCTCCGCCCAGCAATACAGGTTGACGGTTCCACCCCTTCGGTCCCCCGCTCACCCAGCAAACAAACACGGCTATCGTCACCCACTCCAGCCAGGCCCAACCCGATAATTCAGACATGACAACACTCTCCGCCCAAGCGCCGGAGCACTTGGGCATTCATCGATTGAGGCCTGATCAGGCGTTGTGTTTGCAGCAACTGGCCGCTTGGCCGTCCTGGACACTGGCGTGGTCCCTGCTCGCCGGTAAATCCATGGCCGGGTTGCCGTTGAAGAAGTTGTTGGGCTTGAGCTTGAAGCCGACGTATTCCACAGGCATCACCGGAAAGTCCTCCGGCTTGCAGATGTGGGTGTGGCCGAAAGTGTGCCAGACCACCAGGTCATGGTTGTCGATCTGGCGATTGTTTTGCGTGTACACCGGCAGTCCGTCACCACGGTGCTGGTTGGGGTAGTCGCCCGAGCCGTAACGCTCGTTCGCGGCGTAAGGCGTCACCCACAAGTGCTTGCTGGCAAACCCGGCGCGGCGGCCGAACGAGCTGTCTGGCTGGGCGAGCATGACCGGGTTGTGCTCTGCCATCAGCTTGTAGCCCGGATGATTGCCAACGGCGTTCCTGACGTTCGGATTGATGATCTTCCAGAAACGTCCGGATTGGCCGTTAGCCTCCCGTGCCGCGTCCTGTTCATGGGTAAACGTGGTGGTGATACTGTCGAAGACGTTACCCCAGGTGTTGCCCTTACCTTGCGGGCGCGATTGAAAATTGGTTTCGGTAACGGAGTTGTGCTCGCCGTCCACCATCATGTGCAAGCGCGCACTGAAGAAATGCTGGTGAGTCGGGCCGTAGAACTCCGGAGTCACCATGCCGCCGCCACTGCCCGGGCGTTGACCCGGTGCCAGCGCAGCGGTCTGGATGATCCCGGTCAGCTTGGCTTCAAGCTCGATGGTACCGTCCTGGTAGAGGTACCAGAAAAAGCCGTAGTCGTAGTTGGCCACGGTGCAGAAGAAGCTGATCACCAGACGCCGGGACCGCCGCATCTCGAATACGCCGGTGCGAAATTCATAGTGCTTCCACAGCGTGCCGTAATCTTCCTCATGCATGCAGATGGCATTCTTCATCACAAAGGGTTCGCCCTGGTCATTCACCGAGGGCACATCGAAGTAGCGAATCGCACCCAGGCAGTCGCAGCCCAGCTCCAGTTGGTTGGCCAGCCGACCGAGCCCGTATTCGCCACCGTCGAAGGCGCATTTCCAGTAATGATTCAGCTCGTTATCCGAATAGGGCACGCCCATGTCGGTGACACTGGCGCGATACAGGATCGGCCGAACCACCTCGCCGTCCTTGTAGCCCAATTGATGCAGGACCAGCCCTTCACGGGGGGTGAACCCGACGCGAAACTCCCAGTTCTGCCAACTCACCTTCCAGTCGTCGACCGTGAAACTCACGCCTTCGGGCTGGGTAATGTGCAAAGGCTTGAGCCCCTCGCGCGGCTGGCCCAAGGAGGCGGAATCGTAGTTGATCGTGGCTTTGGGTATCGGCGTCAGACGGCCGTCATCCAGCAGTTCGATAACCTTTCCGGCATTAAGATCAATGATCGCGACCAGCCCTTCGATCGGGTGGGCGTAGCCATTATCGGTGAGCTTGTCGCGGTAAAAGGCGACACCGCGCATCAGGCGCTTGCCTCGGTAGCGCTCTTCGTCGCCAAAATGGCCGAATGACCACGGATCGATTTGCACATTTTCAATATCGGCATCGGTCAGGCCACGACGTTTGACCGCCGCGCGCCAGGCCGGATCTTTTTGCACGGCCTCCACGCACAGGTCGAACTCCTCGATCATGATGGGGGCATGCCCTTGGGTGTCGAGGTTGAGTGGCTGCCAGCTGACAAGTGTCTGGCTATTGAGATCGACCAGCGCCTCGAATGTATGCCCGGTCAACTTATCCAGGACCAGTGCAAATGCGCGCCGGGAAATGGGTTGGCCCGGAACATGGGACAGCACTTGGTGTTTATCTGGCTCGGCCAGATGCAGATAGGGAAAGCGACACTTATCGCCAAGGTTCTTTTCCCGCTTGAGAATGCTACTCGCCAGAGCAAGTTCCTGGAGCGACAGTGGATCAAGGGGGTGTGATGCACTCGTCAAGTTTAAATTCACGGTCATGTTTGTATTCTTCCAGTCAAATGGGCTGTTCACTTAAAAAGCGTGCGCACGCTGATCACTGCGGTACTGCGGTAATGACGACACATAGAGGCTGCGGCCAACTTGCGCTGGCGCATTAACACAAACTGGCAGAAACGGAGTGGGCGAAGTCCTGGGCGGTGTTACAACGTCCGACAGGCGTTTGCATCAAACACGTTTTGAATGGCCTTTGATCAGGCCATAGAAGAACAGCACCAGCAGAAGAATTGGCGAGCCATTCACCCATACCGAATCACTTCCGGTCAGCAACCCGTAGTTTGCGCAGATCAGGTAGACCGCTACGCCCAGCCCGCCAAACGCAAAGAGCGGGCTGATCAATATTCTGAAATAGCGCCGATCACTGACTTTCTTGAAGTGGGCGATGACCGCCAGCGAAACAAACGCCTGGAGTCCAATCAAACCAATCGTGCCCAGTGCCAGGGTTACCGGAAAAAGAAACACGAACGGGTCATAACCCAATGACGCTGGAACGGCGATGCATATCGCAACCAATACGGTGACGAACAGACTTGCGTTGGCTGGAGATTTGTTTTGCAGATGGGTGTTCGCCAGAACGCTCGGTAGATGTTTGTCCTGGGCCAGTACATGCACGTAACGAGTGGCGGCGTTATGCAGCGATAACAAGCAGGCAAAGTTGCTGGTACACAACATGATCGAAACAATTGTTGCAACTGTCCCGCCCAGATGCCTGGAGAACAAGTTGATCACCAGTTCGCCCTGAGCGGTTGCGGCCTCCTCCTTGATCGTGTCGACACCAATATCGCCCACGACTAACCAGATCACCACAAAGTAGGTGGCGGCGACTAACGCCACGGCGAGTCGAGTAGCACCCGGAATGGATTTTTCCGGGCGCCGGGCTTCCATTGCATAGAGCGCAGCAGACTCGACACCCAGGAACGCCGCCAATGCGATCATCAAGCCGACCCCCATTCCAGGGGCTGTTATGGCACTGACCGAAATTGCCTGCAATGGCAACGCAGCGCTGCCCTTATCCATGACAATGGACAAGCCCAGAACAAACAGCATGAGGAACTCTGCCAGCACCAGCGGCACCAGCACTTTGGCGGCAAAATCGATGTTGGCACGGCCTAAATACGCCGTCAGTGCGATAACCAATACCGTCCAGGTTTTCCAGCCCCAATTGATGCCCAGGGACTGCATGGTCAAATCGGTGAAATAACCGGTGACGGTAGCCAGAGAAATTGCTATCGCCAGGTAAGACGCCAACGCCACCCACGCCGCGCCGGCGCCCACTCTTGCGCCAAAGACCACCGACAGATACTTGTAAAAAGCGCCCGCACCGGGAATCGCGCGAATAAGTTCACCATAGCCGACCGAGAAACACAGCATCATCAAGCCCGCCACCAGGAACGCGCCCGCGAGCCCAGGCCCGTTGCCGACCATGAAGCCGATAGGTGCCGCACTCACCACCGCCCCTAAAGGCGCTGCGGCTGCGATGACCAACAAGGTGATTTGAAAAATACCCAGATTGCCGCGCAGTGCCACGGAAGTTCGAGGCTCGTTGTGACTCAGTGCGTCAGTAAACTCTGTCATGACAGATGCTCCACGCTATTTGTTGTTATGGATCAAATGGAACGGATCGAATGAAAGAGCGTCCTTGCCAAGTGTTGAATGCCGATCAAATACCGACGCTGACGGTTTCGGTAATGCTGCTGGCACCGTCGATAACAATTTGCGCGCCATTGATGTAACTGGACTCCTCGGACGCCAGGAATGCCGACAACTCACCGATTTCATCCGGCCTGGCCAGGCGTTTCATGGGAATCGCCTTGGCCAGCTCAACCAGCACCGACTCGGGATCGTCCGGGTTGACTTGGCGTGCGACCTGATCGGCCATCGGCGTCAGCACAAAACCCGGGCAGATGGCATTCACTCGAATGTTGTAGGGCGCCATTTCGACCGCCAGCGCTTTGGTGAAACCGATCAGGGCCGATTTCGATAGCGCGTAGGCCACTTCACCGGGGTCTGCGGTCATGTCGCCGGTGATGGAGGACATGACCACCACGGCACCGCCGCCGGATTCGATCATGTGCGGAAGAACCGCACGAGCGGTATGCCAGGCGCCCTTGATATTGACGTTGATGTGCAGGTCGAGCTCGGCATCGCTGGAATCGAGAAACTTGGCGAAACGGCACACACCGGCGTTGCAGACCAGTGCGTTCAACTTGCCGAAGCGCTGCATGCCCTTGTCGGCAATCAGTCGCATGGCTTGCGGATCGGTGACATCACAGACCTGGGCAAGCACTTCCACGCCATATTGCTTTTGAATATCCGCGGCCACTTCGTGAACTGATTCATCCAGATCAACCAGAATCAAGTTAGCGCCATACTTTGCATAAATAGTGGCATGGGACTTACCCATGCCTTTTGAGGCGCCCGTAATCAAGGCTACTCTTCCAGTTAACTTGCTCATGGTTCTCTCCGGTATTTTGGGCAAACGTGACCCTTCACACGCCCGGGTAATATGTCCTGGCCTGTTGTTTACAACTAACGTGTTAAATGACTGGCGTTGAACGGTAGACTTTCAGCGTTTGCGAAGGTCGTTCGCCAAACAGATTTTTGTAGTAGACGCTGAACATACCCATGTGCCAGAAGCCCCACTTGGACGCGACGTCACTGACCAGCGTCGACTTATCGCTGGCGATAAGGTCCGCCCGGGCGCCGTTCAGACGCACATAACGCAGATACGTCACCGGGCTGATACCCAGGACTTTGTTGAAAGCGTAATGCAGCGAACGATGGCTGGTGCGCAGGCCTTCACACAAATCGGTCACCGTTAACGCTTCACTTTTTCTTGAAAGAATATATTCGTGCGCAGTGTCGACCACATGACGGTGAATGAATTGCTCTGCGTAGGTTTTCTTCGACAGCGGCAAGTCCATTGTCATGTTCAATAGCAAGTGCATGATATCGAACGTCAGTTGTTTCCTCGCGGAAGCGGACTGAAGAATAAGCGGGTTGGTCTCGACAGCACGGAAGAAACTATCGAAGCCAAGTCTGAACGCGGCGCACTTTTGTGGTGCCAGCGCACTGACTTCTTTGATTCTGCTGATGACATTTCTGTCTTCGAATTCATCATTCAAAGCATATTGGCTGAATGCCTCGATATCCACCGAGGCGCCGTAGATATCCGAGTAACCTGGGGTCTTGAACTTAAGTTCGGAATCCGGACGAAGAAAGAACACGGAATCAATGCAATCAAGCTCTTTACCACACCAATAACCCCGGCCGCGCAGGGCAACGGGAATGCCCAAGGCAAACTTGCCCGGCAAGGTCTGCCCATGCTGATCAACCGACTGATTGATCACTTCGCGAAAGATCTGCACCACTCCGACGGAAATTTCGCTGACCGAACCGGCGAACGGTCCTGGGCTGATCTGCAAGTATTCCTGCTGCCACTCCGGTAACGATTTCGCCAGTACATTCGCATCGGTGACGGAAATGCACTTCAAGCCTGCTTTGGCAGCCGAAAGTGGAACACCACCGGGATGGTTTGCCACTTGATGAGATTTTTGCTGGATCGATTGCGATCTCATGCCATATCTCCTGGGCGCGTACTGTTCTTTTTATCATTCGAAGTGCGCTGTTCAGCGCCCGTCGAGCCTGTACCCCGCGTCCTTCGCTCAATGGCTACGGTTTCAATCTACACCATACTTGGCGGGCCTGGGGACGGGGGCCCGAGATTGCGCATTTATTTGATAGCGGGTCACCGAAGGCCGCGGACTGAGCCGTGCTGCCGCACACTTGAGAGAATCCGGGCGATCTTTGATGGGATCTGCATAACCCTGCGAATTGACCGCGCTCAGTATCGAAATCACTCGCCAATCGAGGTTTATCGCGCGCGCTGGACATGTGGATACGGTTATCGGCCGGTGACGCATTACACTGCGGAAGAACTCACCCTTCAGGACTGCACGCGATATGAACCAAATTTTAGCCATTCGTGTGTTTGCCCGAGTCGTCGAAACCGGGTCATTTGTAAAGGCCGCGGACTCTCTGGATATGCCCAAGGCGACAGTGAGCAAGCTGATCCAGGACCTGGAAAGTTTTCTGTGTGTGCGCTTGCTGCAGCGTACAACGCGAAGTGTGACGGTCACCGTAGACGGGGCGAAATACTACGAACTAACCGCAAGGGTCATCCAGGATCTGGAGGAGATCAATGCCGGTTTTCAAGGCGCGCAATTCAATCCTCGCGGCAAAATCCATGTCAATGTCGGTGGTTCCGTGGCGACCGCGCTGATCATTCCCGCCCTGTCTGAGTTCTATGCACGGTTTCCCGACATCAAGATCGACCTGGGTGTAAGCGATCGGACTGTCGACCTGATCAGCGACAACGTCGACTGTGTCATCCGCGGCGGTCCCATCGCGCAGCAGTCATTGGCGGCAAGGCTCTTGGGCAAGGCCTCCTGTACCACCTGCGCAAGCCCTGCGTATCTGCAACGTTTCGGTGAACCCAATCATCCACGGGAGCTGGAAAATGCGCATCGCATTGTCAGCTATCACTCGGCTGGAACCAATCGACTGATCCCGGCAGCGTTTCAGCGCGACGACGAGAAAGTCGAAGTGATCGGCAACAGTGTGTTGAGCGTCAATGAAAGCAACGCACACATTGCTGCCGGGTTAGCGGGTCTAGGCGTAATCCATACGTTCACGTATGCCGTGCAACCCTACATCGAGAGCGGGGCGCTGGTCCCCATCCTGCAGGACTGGCGTCCAGCCCCCTACCCCTTCCATGTGGCTTACCCACCCAACCGACATCTCAACAATCGGGTTCGTGTGTTCATCGATTGGCTGGTTGAACATTTTTCCACGTTGAAGTGAAGCACCCACACAGGGTGTGTTTGGCTCATGCCTTCGCCATCAGATTTGCGCGGCACCACCGTCAACGAACAGTTCGATGCCGTTGATGAAACTGCTGTCATCCGACGCCAGGAACAACACAGCTTTGGCGACCTCTCTTGGATCACCCATACGCCCCATCGGAACCAGGCTGGCCAGATGAGCGTGCAGGCCATCGAGTTGTTCGGCTGGCACCATACCGGCCACACCCGGCGTGGCGACCGGGCCAGGACTGATCGCGTTGACACGAACATTGCGCGGCTTCAGATCCAGCAACCAGGAGCGGGCGAAGTTACGCACAGCGGCCTTGCTCGCACTGTAGACACTGAAGTTTTCGGTGCCTTTGGTGGCGGTGGTGGACGCATTCAGGATCACCGAACCGCCATTTTTCAGGAGCGGCAGTGCCTTCTGTACGGTGAACAGCAGGCCTTTCACGTTGATGCCGAAAATGTCCTCGAAATGCTCTTCAGTGATCTCGCCCAGCGGCGCCATGTCACCAACGCCCGCGTTGGCAAACACAATATCGAGATGCCCGGCCTGTGCCGCGATCAGCGAGAACACCTGATCCAGATCAGCCAGGTTGGCCACGTCGCCCTTGATCCCGACCGCCTTATTGCCGATCAGCGCGACCGCGGCATCCAGTTCAGCCTGACGGCGCCCGGTGATGAACACCGTTGCGCCCTGCGCAGCAAACTCCTGGGCCGAAGCCAGACCAATGCCGGTGGAGCCACCGGTGACCAATGCAACTTTACCTGCCAATTTATTGCTCAACGTTGAATCTCCGATTGACGCCGTAGTGGGTTTATCAGCTCGGTGTTTCGAGCCGGCGAAGCCACTCTAAGCCGGCGGATTACGTAGAGAAACGGGCTAAATCCAATTTGTGTATCCATGTCTATGGACAATCAAAATCCGCGAAAGGAGGAGTGATTACGTCTGGCGGAAAGTGCGGGTGTGCATCAACTCCCCGCCCCAAGGTCGGCTGCGTTTGCAATGGCATGTCTGATCTAGCCGACTGGGGACATGTGGCATGCTCGCACCTTGACATACGCAGTGTATGCAAAATAACATGAATACATACGGAGCGTATGAACTACCTGTTGCAATGGACGCACATATCCCGTCAACCGAAGACAACCCCAACACTGCGAAAGCAATCAGGAGCATTTATGATCGACCGCCTCGCCGGATACCAGTCGCCGTCCATGATCACCGACACGGCAACCCGGGAATCTCTCAATGGGTTTATCACGAAGGTTTTGCAGGGGTTTTCCACCCCAGGCTCGGACGTCGCCCAGTATTTCGCCGATCCTGACGTCGCGATCGCCGGCTCCGGCCTGGACGAGAACTTCATGGGGGCCGAGGCAGTGCAGAATGGAGTGACCTGGGTGACCACCTTGAACATCCGCTGGGAACCACGGCTCGTGGTGTCCTGGATGCGCGGAGACATTGCCTGGGCCCAGATCCGCATCGACGGCCACACGATTGAAAACGAAGAGCCAACGGTCGTCCAATATGTGGCGACGGGGGTTTTCCAGCGCAACGGTGACGGCTGGACGTGGCTGTATTGGGGTGGCAGTGAACCGCAGAAAGATGCACGGCTGTAGTCAGCCAGCCGCTGTTCATCAACCTGTCATCAGGATTGCACCGGAGGCCAGAGATGCCTTTTTTCAGAACGTATGCCTTTCATCTTGACGGTGCTTCTATCGAGAAGTGCCGACCCGCCGATTTTCTTGCCTGCGATACCTTGATACAAGAGGACACCGACGCGGGTGACGCTACGGAATCCAATGAACTCCGCGAACTACCGACATCCGCTGCGCGCCCACGACAAGGTTCCCCTGTGGCGTCACCTGATTGCTGCTGAACGATAGCGGGATGTTCCGGACACTCGGTGGAACCCTGTAGACCGAGCCGGCATGTCCCCGGCCCTCCTCCGTTGCCGGGGGTGGGCCGATCCCGCCTATGTGCAACCTACGATCCGCGCAGGTGTTTCCAAGTGGCGCTCTTGTCAGAGTGCCTTGGCCGAGTCGCGCAGCAAATACTTCTGGATCTTGCCCGTCGAGGTTTTCGGCAGCTCGCCGAACACCACGGTTTTGGGTAGCTTGAAACCCGCCAGATGCTCACGGCAGAACTGAATGACGTCGGCCTCTCGTGTGTCCTCATGCCCGACTTTGAGCGTGATAAACGCGCAGGGTGTTTCGCCCCATTTGTCATCCGGGCGGGCAACCACTGCCGCTTCCAGGACCGCCGGGTGGCGATAGAGCACACCTTCGATTTCGATGGTGGAGATGTTCTCGCCGCCCGAGATGATGATGTCCTTGAGGCGGTCCTTGATTTCGACATAGCCGTCAGGATGTCGCACCGCCAGGTCGCCGGTATGGAACCACCCCCCCTTGAAAGCTTCGGCTGTAGCTTCGGCGTTTTTCAGATAGCCCTTCATCACTGTATTACCGCGCATGAAAATCTCACCCATGCTGGTGCCATCGCAAGGCACGGGTTCCAGGGTTTGCGAGTCGGCGACCATCAGGCCTTCAAGGGTCGGGTAGCGCACGCCCTGGCGCGACTTGATCTTCGCACGCTCATCCAGTGACTGCTGATCCCATTGCTCATGCCAAGCGCACACGGTCACCGGACCATAGACTTCGGTGAGCCCGTAAACGTGGGTAATCTTGATGCCCATGGCCTCCACCGCACCAATGACCTTGGCAGGCGGTGCCGCACCCGCAACCATAGCGTTGACCGGATGATCGATGGCGGTCTTCGCCGAGTCCGGCAGGTTGACCAGCGCATTGAGAACGATGGGAGCACCGCACAGATGGCTGACCCGATGTTCGTGAATCAGTGAGAGAATTTTTTGCGGGTCGACCCGACGCAGGAACACATGAGTCCCGGCCAACGCGGTGACGGTCCACGGATAGCACCAGCCATTGCAGTGGAACATCGGCAACGTCCAGAGGTACACCGGGTGATTGCCCATGGCCCAGGTCATCTGATTGCCCAGGGAATTGAGGTAGGCGCCGCGGTGGTGATAAATCACGCCCTTGGGGTTACCGGTGGTGCCGGAGGTGTAATTGAGGGAAATCGCTTGCCACTCGTCCTCGGGCCATTGCCAGGCGAATTGCGGGTCACCCTCAGCGAGGAACGCTTCGTAGTCCAGCGCGCTGACGGCACTGCCTTCGCCGTACTCTGGATCGTTCACATCCACCACCAGTGGCGGATTGGAAAGCCCGCTCAAGGCCTCACGGATCACCTCGTGGAACTCACGGTCGGTGATCAACACCTTGGCTTCGCCGTGTTCCAGCATGAAGGCAATGGCCTGCGCATCCAGTCGTATATTCAGGGTATTGAGAACCGCGCCGATCATTGGCACACCGAAGTGCGCTTCGAGCATTGCCGGGATGTTGGGCAGCATGACCGCCACCGTATCGCCCTTGCCGATACCCCGCCCGCTGAGCGCACTGGCCAGGCGCCTGCAGCGTTCATAGGTTTGTTGCCAGTTGCGCCGTACAGCGCCGTGGATCACCGCCGGATACTGACCGTAAACAGAGGCCGTACGCTCGATGAAGCTCAGTGGCGAAAGGGCAATATGGTTGACTGACGAGGGCGCCAGGCCCGTTTCGAAAATCGACATGACGTTTTCCTGTGGGGAAGCAGCCAGCCGTGTAGCGATGCTGGCAACCTCCAATGGCTGATTGTTAGCTCTGATCAGGTTTCGATAACGCCCCCGCCTCATCGACGGGGGCGCTGCAATGGCTCAGGCAGTCTGTTTGTTGTTTTTGCGCACAAACGAGCGCCAGGTCATGGCCCAGTGTTGCGGGTCTTCCAGCGGCGCGCTTTTCATCCGGTGAATCGCCTGGTTATGCGGCGAAGTCTTGACGATCTCCGGGTTCGAGTAGGCCTCGTCGCAAATGTGCGCGAGCACGGCAATCCAGGTATCCAACGCCTCCTTGCCATACATTTCGCCCGCCTCAGGCGTGAAAGGCTCCGGCACCAACCACGGGTGATGACTGCTCCACATCGGATCAATGCCGAAATCGCTCATGCGATTCTGCACGTCATGGACGTCGACCCCGGTGTCTTCCTTGAGTTGCTCAAGGCTGTAGCGCGTCATCTCCATCCGCGGACTGGTGGCCTCGGGGTGGGAACGGGTTACGCCGCGTATCGCCAGCAAACCTTTTTCCATGTAGTTGTTGGCCAGCACCGAGATATCGGACGCTTCGGCCATGCCATCCGCGCCCATGGCGCGCGACCAGGCGTAGGCCTTGAGGATGACGGGAACGTTGCCCCAGAACTCACGTATCTTGCCGGCGCTCTGCGGCCGATCGTAATCAAGGCTGTAGCGCTCACCGTCGAACGCCACCACCGGTGCCGGCAGGAACGGCGCGAGTTCCGCCGAACAACCATAGGCACCCACGGCCGGGCCGCCTACTCCACTTTTCGGTGCGCCGAATGTTTTGTGCAGCATGAACATGCACGCATCGAAACCGAGTTCGCGAGCACGAATCTTGGTCATCGCGCCGTTGAAGTTGGCGTGATCGTAGAAGCACAGGCCGCCTGCCTCGTGCACCACCCGCACCCACTCGCGTATTTCCGGGTTGTAGACGCCCATGTCATCGGGATTGTTCACCATCAGCGCTGCGGTGCGATCAGACACGGCGGCCTTGAGTGATTCGAGCGACGGGTAACCGTTCTCCTCGATCATCAACGTGATCACCTTGAACCCGGCCGCAGCGGCGGTCGCCGCACTGCTCGGGTGGGTCTGGATCGTGGTGATGATCTCGTCACGCTGTGCCAGTTCGCCACGGGACGCGTGGTAAGCACGTGTCACGGCGCAGTTGGTGTACGCTGCGTCGGCACCGCCACCCGCCTGGAAGATGAACTGATCCATCCCGGACAACTCGCGCAGGATCGTGTCCATGCCATGCACCACTTCCAACGCGCCTTGCAGGGTGTCCTCATCCTGATACGGATGCACATGAGTGATTTCCGGCCGCCAGGCCATCGCCTCGTTGATCTGGGCGTTGTACTTCATGGTGCAGGTGCCGAACAGGCTGATGTTCATCATGCCCAGAGTCTGTTGCGACAGGCGCAAGTAGTGATACAGCACTTCGGGCTCGGACATTTCCGGCAATGCCGGTTTGCGCGTGCGGCGCATATTCGCGGGAATCAAGCCGTCGGCACTGCCCACAGCAGCTTGCACATCGGCTTCCACGTCAGAAAAAATCACTCCGCGACGGCCTGGATAGCCCATCTCCAGAATGACCGGTTCGCTCCAGACGGGAGCGTGGTATTCCTTGAGTGTAATGTTCATTGTGCGATTACCTTTTTGAGTGCAGCGGTCAGACGCTGGAGATCGGCCTGGGTGTGAATCTCGGTGACGCAGTAAAGGGCGCTGGCGCCCAGCTCCGGGAAGTCCTGTGTCAGGTCTTTGCCGCCGAAGATCCCGAGTGCGAGAAGCCGCTTGTTGATGTCCTTCACACTGAGTCCGGTCGCGTCGAAATTCACCACGAATTCCTTGAAGAAACCGCTCGGAAACGTCACGCGCACGCCTGGAATGTCAGCCAGCAGCTTCGTGGCATAGTGAGCCCGTTGCAGGATGACGTTGCCCACGTCTTCAAATCCCTGGGGCCCCATCATTGCCATGTACACGGCATTGGCGATGGCCCACATGTACACCGAGTGCCCGGTCCAATCGTTGCCCTTGTCACGCAAGCCGTATGAAGATTGCTCGAACAGGCTCAGGCCAAAACCATATTCACCCGGCTTGGTGGTTTCGCCGATGCTGATGAACAGCGTTGGGTATTGGTGGGCGTACAGTTCTTCGTCGCGCGTCGCGATGAAACCGCTGACGCCGCCACCGCAATTCATATGCACCCCGAGCGGCTGAGTGGTACCCACCACGATGTCCGCTCCGAAATCGATCGGCGCGGCCAGCACGCCAAGCGAAATAGGGTCGACACCGACGATCACTTCGGCACCCGCCGCATGGGCAATGGCGGCAATTTCGGCGCCTTGCTGTTCGATCACCCCGAAGTAGGACGGGGTTTCGAAATAGACGGCAGCGGTTTGCTCGCCAATCGAGGCGCGAAGGTGATCAAGATCGAGCAAGCCGGTTGCCGGGTCATAGTCGACGAGTCGCACGACGATGTGGCTCGGCATGTCGACCGGTTCACAGTAGTTGCGGATGATCGAAAGCCGCTCCGGGTCAATGGCGCGGACCACCGCTACTTCGTTGCGCCCGGTAATGCGCGTGGCCATTCGAATCGCGTGGCCCGCAGCGCATCCCCAACTGCGCACCGGCAGTCCCACCAGGTCCATGTTCAGCAGCTCGCCGAGCTGGCTGCAGAACTCGAACCAGGCCTGGTTGCGGCCATGGTCGGAGCTTGGCTCGCCGAATACCGACGTCAGCCACTCGTTGCGGCGCACAACCTCGTCGCACGCTGCCGGAACGTGATGCTGCCAACAGCCGGCGCCCAGAAAGTTGAGGTTCTGCTCGCACGTTTTGTTCTTCGACAGGGTACTGACCAGGTGCCGACGCAGCTCGCTCTCGTTCAGTGCCGGCGGCAGGTTGATCGGACGTTGCAGGCGGTGGCCTTCGGGAATTTGCTGGAACAGTTCCTCGATGCTGTCGACACCGATCGAGTCGAGCATCTCCTGCTTGAGTGCGGGAACAGAGTTCGCCATGTAGGGGTGGGCGACATGATTACTCATGGGGTTATCCTCGTTTTTTCGGATGGAACAAATGATCAGGATCGAACCCTGAAAAAGACGGACCGGTCGGGTCCTGTATGCACGCGTATATGGCCACTGAGCATGGCGTCGATTTCGGCGTCACCGGTGTCGACGCGCAGGCAGCCGGCGTCGAGGGCAATCAGTTTGTCCATCGAGGTGATCACGATGATGTTTTCGCGCCCGGTCCGGCGGATCACCTCGGCGCTGATCTGCTGATTGCCGCGACCAAACAAGCTGCCATGGCCGCCCAGCACGCCGACGATGATTCGGGTCTCATGGCCTTCCATGAGGCAGATCAACGCTTGCTCGTTGAGGTCAGCACCAGCCAGCGCGCCGTCCATGACCGCGTCGACGCCAAGCAGGGTCGCCGGCAGGCCGAGCTCGGTCATCACCCGTCGCGTCGTGGTGCCGGGCCCCAGCAGGTAAAGGCAGCCGGCCTTCATCTGACGGACGACCTGCCGGGCCACGGCGTCGAGCGCCAGGTTTTCATTAAGGACGGAACCGGCCTTGGCGTTTTGCACCAGGTGGCGTTCGTGCGGGCTAAGTGCGTAGCCATACAGGCGCGCCGACATCTGATCGCTGCGCATGGCGGCCTCATCGATGTCCATGACCTCAGCCTCGCGAAAGCGCACCTTGGACTCGCCGGCAATAACGCGTGCCGCGAGGCTCCCGGCGTTCTGCGGATTGGTAGCGAAGACGGCGGAGTACATTTTCACGCCTGTCGGGATACCGAGGATGGGCACGCGATCGCCGACCATTTCCAGCACGTCACGCGCGGTCCCATCGCCCCCGGCGAAAAGCAGCAGATCGACGCAGGCGTCTGCCATGACAAGGGCCGCCTTTCGAGTGTCTTCGGGCCGGCTCGATCCAGAAGATGGTCGGTATACGACGACCGGGGCGAGACCGGCGGCGCGAGCGACGTCTTCGCCCAGGTCGCCGGCGCCGGTCATCAATCGAAATGGCGTGGCCGAGGCCGCCAGGCGCTTGAGCGCCAGGGTGGCCCGTTCGCTTGAGACCGGCCGCGCGCCACGGCGTATCGCTTCCTGCAGAACTTCAGGACCATCGGTGCCTTTCAAGCCAACACGCCCGCCCATGCCGGCGACAGGGTTGACAATCAGCCCGATGGTTTTGCCCTGGCTGGCGTCAAGGCGTGAAATATCGGAATCGCGCTGCTCACGCATTGCTCGGTATCCTGTGCTGAATGACGGCGTATCACAGCCTGAGCAGCACACTGCTCAGATATATTGCATACGCCTCGTATGTCAGTCACAATACGACATACGCTGCGCATGTCAACTAACATACGTCACGAATGTTAATTTTTTGA
Source organism: Pseudomonas sp. UMAB-40 (assembly GCF_900095275.1). Classification (NCBI taxonomy): domain Bacteria; kingdom Pseudomonadati; phylum Pseudomonadota; class Gammaproteobacteria; order Pseudomonadales; family Pseudomonadaceae; genus Pseudomonas; species Pseudomonas sp. UMAB-40. The sequence goes on along the minus strand of NZ_LT607552.1, from coordinate 407,071 downwards.
TAAGGAAGAGGTCGATGGCACAGAAGCGTGCGGACATGATTACCGAGACCCGCGGCAAGCTGATCAAGGCGGCGCGGGACGCATTCGCAGCGAAGGGCTATGCGGACAGTTCTATGGATGATTTAACCGCTAAAGCCGGGCTGACCCGAGGCGCGCTTTACCATCACTTTGGTGACAAGAAAGGTTTGCTACAGGCGGTCATCGCACAGATAGATGAAGAGATGATGGCGCGGTTGTCGCTCATCATTGCTGAGGCCAGCACGACTTGGGAGGGCTTTATTGATGAATCCATCGCTTACATCAAGATGTCCCTGGAGCCTGAAATCCAGCGCATTGTGTTCCTCGACGGCCCGTCGGTACTGGGTGATCCATCACAATGGCCAAGCAAGAATGCGTGTATCCGCAGCACTCAGCGCAGCATCCAGAAGCTGATCGATGAAGGCACGATCCGTGCGGTCAACACCGAAACGACGGCACGCCTGATCATGGGTGCCCTGCTCGGCGCTTCCTTGTGGATTGCCAATGCCGAGGATCCCCAAACGGCTTCCGAGCATGTAGCCGAAAGCTTCCTGGCATTGGCTTCCGGATTGCTGGTGGAGAATAAAACGGCGGATCAATATCAATCAGTCAATTCGGCGGACGCAGTTTCTACGCAAAACGGTACCGCTTACGAAGCCTTTGCAAACCGGGGCTAAACACTCAATCACCCTTCGTGACTAGCAGAAACCGGCCAATGGCAGACGTTTAGAATGGTTTTGCACCTGTTTCACTCAACCACCGGCGCATGCTCGGCCATCAATTCCATTACCCAGTCGATAAATACCCGCACCTTGGCGCTGACATGGCGATTCGGCGGGAATGCCAGGTAAATCGGCATTGGCGCCATGTGCCAGTCCTCAAACAGCGGCAGCAACTCGCCGCTGACCAGGTGCGGTTTGGCCATGTACTGCGGTAACCAGAGCATGCCCAGACCAGCCAGGCCGGCGGCGAGGTACGCATTGCCGTCGTCGACCGTCAGTTGCGGGCGGCCCTGAGCCTCGATGCGTTCCTCATCCCGCTGCATGGCGTAAGGCAGGGTTTTGCCTGTACGAAACCAGAGGAAACCGACGGTGCTGTGCCTGCTCTCCTCCAGCTCACGGGGGTGCGCCGGCGTACCGCAGCGCTGCAGATAGCCGGGCGCGGCATAAATGCCGAGTTTCAAATCGCCCACATGTCTTGCCACCAGGGACTGATCGGTGATCTCGCCGCCACGCACCACGCAGTCGACGTTTTCGCCAATAATGTCGACCATGCGATCGCTCACACCCAAGGTCAGCTGGATTTCCGGGTAGCGTGCAAAGAACCCCGGCAAGGCGGGTACCAGCAGCATTCGCGCCAGCGGACTGGGCACATCCACCCGCAGTCGCCCGCGCGGGGTCATCGACGCGCTGGACAAGCTGGTCTCGGCGTCGTCCATATCGACCAGTAGCCGGATGACGCGATCGTAGTAGGCCGCGCCATCGGCGGTGACGTTGACCTTGCGTGTGGTGCGGTTGAGCAGGCGCACGCGCAGTCTCGCTTCCAGTTGCTGAACCAGCTGCGTCACGGTGGTCTTGCTCATGTGCAGGGTGGCTGCCGCCTTGGTGAAGCTGCCAGTTTCCACCACTCGGGCAAAGGCCTGCATTGCATCGAAACGGTCCATTTCACGCCTCACTCGGGTCTGGATAGTTTGGATTCTACAAACAGTCATGACCAGAGTTGCTTGTTTATTCAGGTTGGTCGTCTTTTTACAGTGGCTCCATCATCAACAGCGGGCCGCCATGGCCCCGAAGGAGATACGCAATGACCAGCAAACGTGATGTCGTTTTCCCGCCTGACCGCCATGCTCTGTACGAGCTCCACCGCTACTCGCCGGCGATTCGCTCCAACGGTTTTCTGTTCGTATCCGGTCAGGTCGGCAGCCGCAAGGATGGCTCGGCCGAGCCGGACCTCGGGGCACAGGTTCGCCTGGCCTTCGCCAACCTCAACGCAATCCTGGCCGAGGCCGGCAGTAGTTTCGAGGATGTGGTCGACACGACCATCTTCATGGTCGACCCCGACTCGACATTCGAAACCATCTGGGAAGTAGCGGCCGAGTACTGGGGCGAAGCGCCCTACCCGACGGCGACCGCTATCGGCGTGACCTGGTTGTCCGGCTTCGACTTCGAGATCAAGGTGATCGCCAAACTACCGCAGTAGAGCCGGCCAAACCCTCCTCCGACTGCCAAAGGGAATCCTCTTGTTTTTCCTGGAGCGCCCCTCCACTTTGGGTCGGTTTCTGCCTGATGTCACCGTCCGCTTCTGCCGTTTCCTGCTTGTCTCGATCGGCAGGAAACAAGCAAAAGCCGACATTGGCCAAGCCCCGACCACTGCTCACATTAGAAGCCACCGCGTTTCAAGCAGCCACCTTACGCATCAAGAACATCCGTCAGTTATTTAAGAATTTGATCACCAAAGGATTCAATTCAGCGGAGCACTCCTCCGGCAACCAGTGCCCACAATTGGGCAAGACTTGGCCTTCTACATTGGTCGCGTACTCTTTCATCTGATCCACTTGAAATTGCCCCATTCCGCCGTGCCCTCCACCGCCGATTGCCAGCACGGGCATGTTCAGGGGAATCTTTGACAGCTCGACGTTTTCAGTGACCGATTGGTTAAGCGCTCGGTAGTATTCGAACGACGCGTTCAACGTATGGGGCTTGGCGTATGACGTGGCGTAAAGATCCAGCAGCTCGGGCGTAAAGGCATCCTTGTTGGTCGCGTGTTCTTTGATGAAGTGCGATAGGAACAATTTTTCATGCCCGGTGATCAACTTTTCGGCCAATTGGTGGCCTGCGGCAAAGAAGCTGAAATGCCAGACCAGAGACTCACCCTGTGGTGAGAATGCCGGAAAATCGTAAATGCGCTTGTCGGGAATCGGCGCCTCCATGTACACCAGTTTCCTTATCTGACTTTGGTGGGTTACTGCCATGGGATAGGTGTTCCAGATACCGATGTCATGCGCAACCAAGTCAAACGGTTGGTTCCCGCTTAGCTGTGTCGCGAGGGCGAACAGATATTTCGAGACGTCAGTGCCGGAGTAACTGGTCTTGGGCGGTTCCGACTCGCCCAGGCCCGGTAAATCCACCGCAACTACGGTGTGAGTCTTCGCGAGTTCGGGCATCAAGCTGTGCCACTCATACCAGGCTTGACCAAATCCGTGGACCAGGTAAACCAAAGGCCCGGAACCGCCCTTCACATAGTGGAGCCTAACGCCGTCTATGGTTTTGAATTCACTCTTGAATCCTGCTGGAACAGGAAACTCTGCCGCTTGAGCCAAGCATGGCAAAGCCAGGGTGATTGCGACTGCGGCGAGGGACAATCTAAAGCGCTTTTTCATTTATTTATCCATCGAGTCATGACTGAAAATTACGACCATGCGCAGGCGTGCTATCCCCCGATCAATGACCGAGGATCGCTTGGGTGGTGTGCCGTTGACCTTGCGGAAAACCATGCGCCCGTGCCCGAAATGCAATGGCCAGGCTGATCAATAGCAACGCCAGCAATACGCTAGGAAATGCACTCGTTCCCCATTGGCCGAGTAACACGCCACCCAGCAGTCCACCGCCGGCAATAGCACTGTTCCAGACCACTACGTTCATAGAGAGCGCAACGTCAGAGCCCTTGCCTGCGGCGTCGGCGAGTGCTGTTTGCAGCAGGGTGGCCGCGCCACCAAAGGTCAGCCCCCAAATGAAGACACCCACGTAAATGGCCGCGGCGGAGCCTGAGAACACTCCGAGGAAAATCGAAACCGCTGCGAATATTGCAAGGCTGGCCAGCACGGTTGTTCGCAGGTGCCGGTCAACCAGTCGGCCCGTGAGCCAGATGCTGGCCAGCGCTGCGACACCAAATGTGAGCAATACCAAATCGACGTCACTGTTCAGCCCAGCCTTGGAAACGAAGGGCGCGACATAGGTGTAAAGAATGTTGTGGGCCAGCATCCAGGTGAAGACGACAGCCAATACCGAGCGGACGCCTGGGGTGAAAAACACCTGACGTAATGGCATGCGCTGTGAGGATGATTGGCCTGGGTAATCCGGCACTTTGATCAGCACCCAAACGATCAATACCAGGGTCATGCCAGACATCAATCCAAAGGCCATGCGCCAGCCCATGAATCCACCCAACCAGGTACCCATCGGCACCCCCAACGACAACGCGATGGGCGTACCCACCATCGCCACCGCCAATGCGCGCCCCTGCAAATAAGGGGCGACCATGCGCCGTGCGTAGCCCGCGATAAGGCTCCAGGCCAGCCCCGCTGAAACCCCGGCGAAAAACCGTGCAATCAGCGTCAGCCAGTAATCGGAAGACAGCGCCGTGAGGGAGTTGAATACCAGGAAGCCGACAATGGTCACCAGCAGTACCGTTCTGCGGCGCCAGCTTTGCGTGGCAATGGTCAGCGGGATGGCCGCCAGCAACGACCCCAGCGCATAGACAGTCACCATCTGTCCGGCCAGAGCTGCAGAGACACCCAGGCCACTGCCAATTTCGGGCAGCAAGCCCGCTGGCAAGGTCTCGGTGACAATGCAAATGAAGCCCGTCATGGCCAGGGCAAGTAATGCCCCAAGCGGAAGCTTTCCGCCCTGTCGCTTATCTTTAGTCATTTGCCACCTCACATATATACCGATCGATATAATATGAGGGTGTGCCGCCATCTAGTCAACGACATATATATCGATTAGTATTTAAGTATTCGAGAGGAGGCTCACATGGCACAGATGGGACGCCCACGCACCTTTGACCGTGGCGTGGCGATTACTCAGGCGATGCATTTGTTCTGGGAGCACGGCTATGACGCAACATCACTCAGCCAGCTCAAGGCAAATATCGGCGGCGGCATCGCCGCACCCAGCTTCTACGCTGCATTCGGCTCAAAGCAGGCGCTGTTCAATGAAGTGATGGAACATTATCTGAACACTCACGGCCGGGTGACCGATAGCCTGTTTGATACCACGCTCTCCCCGAGAGAGTCGATCGAACTCACGCTGCGGCGCTCCGCGAAAATGCAGTGTGAACCCGACCACCCCAAAGGGTGCCTGGTGGCGCTGGGTCTGCTGAGTGCCTGCACGGATGAAAGCAAAGCCATATCCCAGCCGCTGGCTGACGCAAGATCCGTGAACCGTGCAGGGATGGTGGCGTGTGTCGAACGCGCTATCGCATCCGGGGAGCTGCCAACTACGATCGTGCCCGAGGCATTGGCCACGGTGTTTGACAGCTTTCTGTTGGGGATTTCGGTACTGGCCCGAGACGGTGTGCCCCTCCACCATATAGACGACGCGGTGACGCAAATCATGACGGTATGGGATGCGTCGTGTATCGGTCGTCCGGCTATTGGTTTAGGCATCCCTAAACGGCAGTAAACAGCGACGCTCGTACCCAGCAAACGCATCGGTATCGATGCTAATGAGACCGAAAGGCGCTCTTGGGCAGTTGGTGAGCGTGTTGTACCTGAAGAATGTCCGCTTTGTCGTTTTCTGCCTTTCGCGATAGACGAAAATTGGCCAGTAGCGGCCCCCCGGTCGAGGTGGTGAAAAATGGCCTTGTCCCGCCCGCAATCACGAGCCCTGTTCATTTTTTCTGATGGCCAGTATCCAGTTTATAGAAAGTCGCCCTAGCGCCCTCATCGCTATAGCCAGTGTTGTCCTGGGTATAGACGCCCGCCTTGAAGTACAGCTTTTTGTTCTTCCAGCTCGAACTCAGTTGTTTGCCCCAACTGTAGTTTTCGGCGCTGACTTGCAGATAACCTGCGGAGCTCAAATTCACGTTGTAAGAGAACCGCTCGTTGAGGGCAATATCCTTGGCGATGATGATCGCAGTGTCGTCGCTGCCAGGCTTTAGCCGATATTTGGCGACAACTTCGCCCTTTTTCTTAGCTGCGTCATACAGGTACTCGACCTTCAGCAATGGACCTTTGCCCTGGTAAATATGGATTTGCCCAATGACGACCCTGCCGGAAGAAGGCATCTGGTTGATGGCCAATGTAGCTTTCAGCGCATTGTCGCCTTCCGGATACGTCCAGTTGCGTAAACGTCCATCATTAAACGTCTCACGTAGTTCGCTGCGCGGAAACTCTGACTTGGAGGTGGTAGATCCCGTCACCGGCGACCAGAAAAAAAGCGTGTTGCCGGATCGAAAGTAACGATCCGAATAACCGCCTACCAAACGCGGGGTATCAATTACCTTGGAAGGTGTTCCGACAGGAATGGTCAAGTTCCATGTTGTTAGGTCAATCATCGCAGGTACAGCCAGTAGATAATTTTCTGAATGGTTTTCCCATAGGGTGGATATATCAGTCTCGCCGAGTTGATTCCGCCTTTGCTGAATACACTTTTTGCATGGCTGAACGTAAGGAAACCTTCGTGCCCGTGGTAGTGCCCCATACCTGACTGCCCGACACCACCAAAAGGCAAGTCGTCCTGCGCCACATGCATAAGCGTGTCATTCAGGCACACACCGCCTGAGTGTGTCTGGTAAAGCACTCGCTCCTGCTCCTTTCTGTCATCGCCAAAATAGTAGAGAGCCAGTGGCCGGGGTCTCTCTGTTACGTAGTGCAAAGCCTCTTCAATCCGTTCATAGGTCACAACGGGTAGGAGTGGGCCGAATATTTCCTCGCGCATTACTTCCATGTCGTCGCTGGGATTCAAAATGAGCGTGTGTGGTAACCGCCTCCCCTGGAGAGCCGGGAACAGCGGAATAATCTGGGCGCCTTTTTGTTCCGCATCGAGGATGTAGGCGGCGAGTCGCTTTATCTGACGTTCATTGATGATGCTCGTATAGTCCGGATTGTCTTCAAGCTTGGGGAATAAATGTTGTATCGCTTCCCGGTAAGCCGTTGTGAAATCGTCGAGTCTCGTTCGCGGTACGAGGACATAGTCAGGGGCGACACAGGTCTGCCCCGCGTTCATGGCTTTACCAAATGCAATGCGTTCGGCAGCCTGCGCCATTGGCACCGTGGAGGAGATGATAGCGGGCGACTTTCCACCAAGCTCCAGAGTCACTGGCGTGAGATTCTCTGCGGCGGCGCGCATGACGTATCGTCCTACTGAGGTCGCGCCAGTGAATAGCAGATGGTCAAACGGCTGCTGGGAGAACGCTACGCCTACCTCGGCCGACCCCAGTGAGACCGAGATCATCTCCTCGGAAAACAACTGGCCCAACAGCGTTTTAAGCAACTGCGATGTAACAGGCGTCGCCTCGCTGAGCTTTAGCATCACTCGATTTCCGGCTGCGAGGGCGCTGACGAGAGGACCGATGGCCAGGAATAATGGGTAGTTCCAGGGAACAATCACACCCACTACACCCAAGGGTTGATAGACCACCCGTGCCGATGCCGGTTGGAAAAGCATCCCTACAGAGCGTCTTGAAGGCTTCATCCAGCGGCGTAAACGCTTCACTGTGTAGTCGATGTTATGCAGTGAAGGGAGGATCTCCGCCACTATGGTTTCGTCAGCTGAGCGATTACCGAAATCGACGCGGATGGCGTCAACCAACGCGGATTTTTCCTGGACTATCATTCTGCGCAGCGTTTTCAGTAACGTGATTCGGTGTTCCGCGGAGAGCATCGGATCGGACCTGAAAGCCGCTTGCTGACGAACGAAAACCTCACGCATCTGCTCAATTTGCTGGGGCGAGCAATCCAGATGTTCTTGTTGCGCAACCATATAGAAAACCCTTGTTTCTGAATAATGCAGATTGTGAGGCTACCGCCTCAGGCTGGTGCGCTGCTTGACACTGGGTGACAGAGATTTTGGCAGTCCACGCCAATCTGGCTGCAAGGTGTTTTTGTAGATGCGTAGGGCCAACGGGCAGCGATACCGAGCGGATTCGGTGGGACTGGACTTTATTGAGAGCTGCTCCGATCACGGGCCGGATCGGCTTTGCCATTACTGCTCAACCACACATTGACGCTCTCGACGCTGTCTTCGGACAGCTTGCCGGCCCAGCGATTAAGAATTAACAGGTTGGTAATAAAGTCGTATTGAGTCTTGAGCAGGTCACGGCGCGCCTTGAATTCGTTTTGTACGCTGGTCAACACATCCACGGCATTCACCACGTCAAAGGAGAACGCTTTTTGAGCCGCGATACTGGACTGTTCTGCAGAGGCCAGAGCATTTCGGTTGGCGCCTAACTTTTCGACGTTCGAATCTGCGGTCAAATAAGCGTTTGTCGTTTCCTTTACCACCTGACGGCGAGTGGATTCCCATTGCTGTTCAGCAGTGATTTGATCCTGATAAAGACCACGCACACGTGCCGAGGTGGAGCCGCCGCTGTAGATCGGAACCTGCACGCCAATGCCGGCAACGTAGCTGTCGGTCTTGGGCGCCAGTGCATTGTTGTAGCCTTCGTTGGAGTTTTGAGCGCTTAAATTCAAGCTGACAGTCGGGTAGTGCCCGCCCTTGCCTGCGCGCAACGCGGCACCGGCGGCTTCTACGGCATGTTGACCGGCCTGCAACTGCGGATTCTCCTGTACAGCCAACCGCACCCAACTGTCCAGGCTTTGAGTCGACACCTGCAACTGCACGTCATCACGCACACGGCGGAGTTTTTCTTTCACCTGGCGCCCGATGATTTCCGACAACGCTGCACGGGTTACTCGCACTTGATTGCGCGCATCCACCTCTTGCGCCGCCAGCAAGTCGACTCGAGCCTGGATGTCGAGCTTGTCGGTAATCATCGCCAGACGTTTCTCGTACAAGCTAGCCAATGGCTGTAAAACCGAGTAAAAATCTCTACAGATTTGCTTGGTTACAAGCTTAACCGATTGAAATTACGGTAAATTATCATTAGATTATTTTTTATCATTTTTACTTCAGAGTAGTACCAATCCCTGATCCCTGCTCGAGCCAACTCGATACCCCACCTCCAGCACTCGACGCACGAACCGTCTGATCACTTAGGCAGCTTCGGCTCAGCGTTCGATGACAGGCATCCAGATCAAAACCTCAGCAGGCTACTGCTGCGGCGAAAATCACGTCTTCGATCCTGCTAAATCTACGGCTATTTCAACCGCGTCAATGCCAGCAAAGCGAACTTGGTCTACGGGGCATCGAAGGACTCTATAGATTTCAGAAATCACATGCATCGTTGCGTCTTCGATCGTTCCTTCATTGCGGCATAAAACCCAGCCGTTATCTGAAATCGCTCGCTCGAACGCCATGGTACAAGCGACATGTTCTTCCAGCTTATGGATCACCGTACTGCTCAGCCCACGCCGTCGTGCCGCTGCCCTCGCCCATGAAACATCAGGGGCGGTGACAACCCCGACATGCAGGTCTGGCACTCGCACGTTTCGATCAATGTTCAACTGAAGAATCTCTGCAAACGGGATTATCCGGCGAAACGCGGCATCAGACGGGTACCAGCGATCGATCAAGATGATGCTGCCTGGTGGCTGTTTAGTCAGCACGTGCTGGGAAATCCAGGCACGGCTATCAGCAAAGCGCTCACAAACCCTCAACTCCAGATCCCGGCTGGGATTTCTGACGAGTTTGTTCACGAGGGCCATTGTTTCCCCCCTATAGGGATCGCTTTTTTTCTCGCAAAGTCGGATCACCTTTTTGTTGTCTGCCCTCAGTACTCTCGTAACGGCCTCCAACAGTGTGGTTTTGCCGGCTCCCTTGGGCCCATCTAGAGAAACAAACAGCGGACGATTCATTCTTCACATGACGATTGATATACGGTTTTTTTGCCCTGTTCGTTCGCTCAAACCGCTAGGCGCGACTACGCGAATCGCGTGGAGGGTACTTATGAACAGACATTGATGAGCACTCTAACTCGTTTTGCTTTGCGCCCCCTAACCAAGGGCCGGATTTCGCCTCAACCGGCAGACGCACTGCCGATGAAATCGGCGGACAGGGTCGACGTTGGCGGGCTGGCCGAACATTCCACGCGAATCTGGGATCGTTGCAGCAAGCGACAGCAATGAGGTGCATATCGCATCAAGGCTGGCCGGGTCTCATTGAGGGACATCAAATCGCCCCGCCCGCCTTGCTGGCCCACTTTTACTTGATCCTGAAGTACTTGAGCACGCTTGATATCGTTTGAATGGCCGTGCCTAAGTTCAACTCCATTCTGTGCTGCGTCGAATGCTGTCAAGCGGGAAAGGTTATGTGATGCTTCGGACTTCGCAAAGTCTAACAGTGAGCGGGAATGTACAATCAATTAGAGTATCGACGTCTTATATTCTTCATTGAGATGGAGCGACGCCGAGTACGCGCCCCTACCGTCTTAGACAATAAACTGATGATTATCCACCCCTGACCTGAGGGGGCATCGTTCTAAATTACCCGCCTGAACCATCCCCTCATCTCTTTTACTACGTCCGGACAATGCGACGCGACGCGTGGCATTTGTGCTGACTAGCACCCTTAGAATTCAGGGATAATTTCCGTTGCAATCTCAAGCAAATCTCCGTGCCCGCCATGGATATGATTACTCTTACGACGTTTAAAGGGTTGTCACATTCATGAGCTTTTCACCAGAAACGGCACGGACATTCATTCTCTCATCGCTGCAAAACTTAGGCGTTACCCACGATAAGTTACAGGCTATCGACCACGGTGCCGAAATCTACGGCCCGCAGGGGCTGTTGGACTCCATACATCTAGTCGGCCTTATCTCAGCAATCGGTGAAAGGGTCGATGACACCGCAGATAACTCCGAGAGTTTCTTCGATATCCTCGACGACGATCTGTTCGACAACTTTAAAGATATCAATCGAATCGAATCGTTATTAATCGGAAAATTCAGCCATGTCAGCTTTTGCTCCTGATAGTCAATATATCCACACCGACAAAATTGAAGACATCGCCTATCAGTTGCTGGCCGACAAAGTGCCCACGCCTTTTTATGCGTACAGTGCCACGCAGATAAAAACAGACTTTGCAGAACTTAAGCGTCTGCTCCCCCAGGATATTGATTATTTCTATTCCCTCAAGGCCAATCCGAATAAAACGCTGGTCGGGATACTGCATCAGGCCGGAACGGGCTGCGAAGTATGTTCCCTGGCGGAGTTGGAAATTGCTTTACGCCAAGGCGTGGCGCCAGGCGATATTATTTTCGTCGGGCCCGGCAAGCATATTAATGAGTTGACGCAGTGTTGCCTTGCCGGCATTAAAGCCGTGGTGGTCGAATCCATCGAAGAAATGGTTCTGCTCAATGATATTGCCGCTGGCCTGGGAATAACCCAGAGCATTGCCCTGCGCATCAACCCCGACTTCATCGGCGAAAAAGCCAAGTTAGTGATGAGCGGCAAGCCCCGGCAATTTGGTATCGATGAACAACTGCTGCCGCAGGCATTCGCCACGCTCGAGCAACTTGCGCAACTGCGCCTGGCAGGCATCCATGTTTACCTTGGCACCCGAATTCTTGACTGGCAGGCCCTGGCCAACAATACGCAAAACATCCTGACACTGGCCGCCACGCTCCAGCAGACCTATGACATGGACTTCGACTTTGTGGATGTCGGCGGTGGCTTTGGCGTGCGCTATTTCGACAAGGAAAAGGCACTCGACCTGGCCGCCCTGGGACAGGCACTGATGCCCGTAGTGAACGACTATCGTCGGAGTTTTCCACGCAGCAAGATCGTTATCGAACTGGGCCGCTTCCTGATTGCGCGGGCTGGCATATTTGTCACGCGAGTCAACTACCTCAAGCCGTCCCGGGATGAGTGGTTTGCCGTGTGTGACGGCGGTGCCAACTGCCACGGCAGTGCTGCTGGCATCAACTCCTTGATCCGTCGAAATTTTCCGATGGCGCGTCTTGGCCCATCCCGGCACAGCGATCAGCATCGCTATCAAGTGACCGGCCCCCTGTGTACGCCCACTGACTTGCTGGGCGAAAACATCATGCTCGCCGAGCTTCGTTCGGGGGATCTGATCGGTATCGGGCATTCCGGTGCCTATGGTGCCAGTGCATCGCCAGTGGGCTTTTTAAGCTTCGGTCACCCGGCAGAAGTGCTTGTGGAAAATGACCAGGCTTTTCTGATCCGAACGGCAGATAGCGTAGATGCCCTGCTGGCCACCCAGGTGTGCCAGCGCTTGTCTTTGGCCAACGCCTGAAGGAATCGCCATGTCTCTGGAGTTTGCGGCTTCTCATATCTTGTGGCGTCAGTTTGAAAGGCAAAACGATGTGCCTGCCGTGGACGACGGGCAATTGAAAATAGTGAAGGATTTCGTCAACGGCTTTTTTCATTCACATGGCCATACGGGTCAGGCCCAGGACATTCATGCCTACCGCTGGTATGCCGCACAAAACCAGGCGTTCAGGACAATGCTGACACAGTTGGTCGGGGAGCTGGCAAACCAGGCTTCGCTCAAGGACCTGGATCTGCTGGTGCTCGCCCACTGGACACCGGACGTCGAGGTCGGATGCTCGGTGACCAACGCCATTATTCATGAGGCGGGTTGCCACGACGCCTTTGGTATTGCCATCAGCGATCATGGCCTGAGCAGTGCGTTTCTGGCGTTGCAGATCATTGAGGATTACCTCGACGACAGGGACTGTGGCGGCCGTGAGAGAACGGCCCTGCTGCTGATCGCCGATCAGGATGCCATCATGTATGACAGCCCCACTCTGGCCCGTTTCAATCCCGCAGCCAGCGCCTGCGTCGTGATGTTGCGCAGCCTGCCAGGCGATCAGACTGGCGGCCAACCCGGAAGCATCGGTTTTAAACACTATCGAAAAGTCCCTTTTTCGGCCACGCACCTGGCACTGGATGCCCTCCTCGTCACGTTGGATATGTTCACCCCCGAGGAAGACCGACTGCCCCTGCTGATCCTGACCACGCCGGGTTTTGCCAGACAGTTGCGCGAGCATGGGCCGCTGGCAACCCATTGGATCGAGAGCTGGGATGAGGCGTTACTCTCCTGCGCCCCTTGGGCCCGGCTGGAACAACTCGCGCCGAATAACCACCGTATTCTGCTGATGCTGCCGGAGGGTAACTCCCTGACCTGCGCGGGCTTTGTGGCGGGGGCTTGAGATGTATATCCATACGATTACCAGCCTGGTCGCCGCGAACCTTACAGCCCTGCCTGCCCTGGCGGAAAAATATGCATGGGGTCAGCGCAACACCAAGATCTTTGGCCGCTTTCATGGGATGGAATCGGCCAGCCTGTTTGAGCGGGAGGCGTTGCCTGACCTGATCATGCGGCTGTTGCAACAGTTCCGTGCCGAGTGTGACCCGGTACTGTTCGGGCGCATTGGCTATGTGGCCTGGGCGCACTCTCTGAATTGCCCCAGCCCTTTTGACCTGGTCCCCGCCCTGGCCAGCGACTTGCGTACATTCTTGGGTCGCCCGGAGCTTGAGTTTTTCTCTATCACCCAGGCGTCGTGTGCGTCGGCGCTGGTCGGGTTGAAGTTTCTCAACGCTAAACTCACTGCGGCTCACGCCAGACAGGAAGACGTCTGTGGCCTATTGATCACCGGGGAAAAATGCTTCCACCACACCGTGCAATACGCCGATCAAAATGGCTATTTCGGCGAAGCATTTTGCGCGACCTTGCTCAGCGTAAATCCCTCGCCCGGCGCCTTGCGCGTGGGCGCCGTGCACGTTCAGCAACTGGCCGCCTACGGCACACGTATGCGCGAGACCAATCGCGAAAGTGAAAACGCCTACGATCACGCCTTTATCCCCACCATGCTTGAGACCGTGCACACCGCGCTGCAGCAAGCAGGACGGCGCCCTCAAGAGTTGCGCACGCTGATCCCATACCACATCAGCCCGCCCACCTTCGACAGAATTGCCGACGGCGCAGGTTTTGCCCGGGACATCATCTACCGTCGTCATCTCTACCAACTGGGACATTGCTTTTGTAGCGATGCGTTCCTCAACCTGAAAAGCCTGCTGGCGCACCGCGATAACGCTATCGCCGTTCACCCCATTCTGGCCGTGGCGTCCGGCATCGCCGGCACTTTTGCAGCCATCGTTCTTGAATTGAATAATGAGGATGAGACATGAGCACAACCCATTTGACCCAATGGCTGGTGCTGGCTGCACACCAGTTCCCTGAGAAAACGGCGCTGATCGAGGGTGAGCATGCAGTGACCTGGGCCGAATTCCATCAACGTGTGCTCAATACCGCCGCCTACTTGCGTCAGCAGCAGGTTGAACGCGGCGACAGGGTCTTGGTATGGCTCCCCAATGGGGTGGATTTCGTCGTCTGCTTCTGGGCTGTGCAATATTTGCAGGCTGTGTTTGTTCCGGTGAATCCGGATACACCGCTGGCACGGGTCGGCTGGTTACTCGACAACGCAGAGTCACACCTATTGATCGCCCAGGCCGGGCAAGCCACTGCCCTGGCAGCGGCCCCCGGCAACGCTGACCTGCAGGTGCTGTTTGATCAAGCGCCCGGCGCGCAAGAGGGCGATTCGCCACTGCTGTCCCTGCAACAAATAGCGGCACTCGCACCGGCGTTACCGTTGCCTGTTCAAGATGCGCTGGATATTGACCTGGCCTGCCTGATCTACACCTCGGGTTCTACGGGCGATCCCAAAGGAGTGATGTTGACCCAGCGCAATATGCTGAGCGCGGCGGACTCTGTCGCTACCTATTTGCAATTGGCGGCTAGCGACCGGATCTTCTGCACGATCCCCATGAGCTTCGACTACGGGCTGTATCAGGCGATCATGGCGGCCAGAGTGGGCGCAACGCTGATTATCGAAAAGGATTTCAGCCGTCCGCTCTTCGCCCTTAAACAGCTGGTCAAGCACAAAGCTACCGTCCTGCCGATTGTTCCCACGCTGCTGGCGATCATTGCACCCTTGGCCAAACGCTATGACTTCTCCTCCCTGCGCAAAATCACCAACACTGCGGCGGCCCTGCACCCCAGCGATATAGACCTGCTGATCTCCCTCTTCCCCCAAGCCGAGATTTTTTCCATGTATGGGCTGACCGAATGCCATCGATGCACCTGGCTTCCCCCTGCATTGTTGTCCCGGCATAAAGACAGCGTGGGCTACGCCATCCCGAATACCGAACTCTGGGTAGTGGATGAAGACGGCGTGGCGCACCGCAACAATGCCACCGGTGAACTGGTGATCCGTGGGGCAACCGTGATGCGCGGCTACTGGCGCAACCCTGAGCAGACCGCGAAGAAACTGCGGCCAGGCCCGTTGCCCGGAGAATCGGTCCTTTATACCGGCGACGTGTGCCGACTGGATGAGCAGGGCTTGCTTTATTTCCTGTCGCGCAAGGATGACATTCTGAAAACCAATGGCGAAAAAGTCGCCCCGCGGGAAGTCGAGGGCGTACTCAAGCGTATGCCGGGGGTGCTGCAAGTCGCGGTGATTGGCATCGCCCATTCCATCTACGGCGACGAAATCGTTGCATGTATCGAGTGCACAGCCCCCCTGGACACCGCGCAACTCAAGGCATTTTGCCAGGCCCATCTCGAAGCCTATAAACGGCCACACCGCTATTACTTCAGTGAAGCCTTGCCCAAAAACAACAACGGGAAAGTTGACCGCGGCCAGCTATCCGCCCTTCTTCCGCGCCGGGAAAACAACCTGAACGTCGAGAGCACACAACAAGCAGGGAGCCAACATGTATACGCCAACCATCATTGAAGCCATCGGGCTGGTTCTGGAAACGTCAAACCTCTCGGAACTGAGTGCCCGGACTCACCTGGAGCGCGACCTGGGATTTGAAAGCGGTTTGTATATCGAACTCATCATGTACCTTGAGGAGCGCATCGAAGACCTGGTGCTCGACCCTGCCACGCTGGAATTCCAGCACTTCGAAACCGTGGGCAGCCTGTCGAACTTCATTGAACTCCAACTCGCTAGCCGGGCGGCATAAATGGACGCCTGGTCTGAGCTCATAACGGTGTTTATGCGCTTTGAGGGTCAATCGCATACTGCCTGGCGCCACCACTCACTGACGTACAGCTATGCCGCGCTTGCTCAGCGGGCGCAGGATATCGCCATTGAAATAGTCCGCCAGCAGCCTCGACGCGAGACGCCACTGGCGCCGGTATTGGTTTATGGCCACAAGTCCTTCGATTTTCTGGCGGCCTGGTGGGCCTGCCTGCTGTGTGGTTGTCCGATTGTGCCGGTGGAGTCAGACAACGCTCCCGAGCGGCTGGAACGGATTGCCCTTACGGTCGAGGCAAGCTTGATCCTGAACACCGATGCCCTCCCCCTGTGCGCCGCCAATGCCAAGGTGATTGCCCTCGCCGCCTTGCCCTGGCAGCAGCATGACCCTGCAGCGCTGCGACATTTACTGGACGGCACCCGCAGGCGGTTCGACAACGCGACCGACACCCCGCTGGCCTACATCATGTTTTCCTCGGGCACTACCGGGGAACCCAAGGGCATTCAGATCAGCCTGTCCAATCTGGTCGATTTCGCGGCCTGGATACGCAGCGACTTTCCACTCGATGGGGCTATCACGGGAAATGTGCGGTATTGCTTCGATGTCTCCCTGTTTGAAATCTGGCTCGCCTGGCAGTTTCTGCAACCACTGTCCGTGCTCGACCATCGAGACTTGATCAACACCCGCAAGATGATTGCCCAGCATGCACACATGGCGCTGACCTGCTGGGTATCGACGCCATCGATGACGCGTCTGTACTTGCTGGACCCGACCTTCAATGCACACACACTGACGCAGCTACGCCGGTTTATCTTCTGCGGCGAGACGTTGCCCAAAGAGATCGTCACCCAGTTATGGGCGCGGTTTCCAGGTTGTGAGGTGATCAATACGTATGGCCCCACCGAATGTACCGTGGCGGCTTCACAAGTACTGATTACGCCGGACATGGTGGCTTCGTCATTGCCCCTGCCGATCGGCCGCGCCAGACCGGGTGCGACACTGCACCTCGCCCAACCCGTGGACGCTTCAGGCCGGGGGCAACTATTGATCAGTGGCGAGTGTGTCGGCCCGGGCTATCTCAATGCTGCACCTGCGCGTCAGGCCAGTTTCAGCCGGCAGGATGGGCAAGCCACTTACACCACCGGTGATATCGGCCTGTTTGATGGCACCTGGTATTACTTCCTGGGGCGTGAAGATGGCGAGGTCAAAATACAGGGACACCGTATTGACTTGCATGAAATCGAACGCTTCCTGCGCGACCGCAACCTGGTCGCCGATGTGGTGGTAGAGCCCTATTGGCGCAAGGGCAACGCAGAGGCGATCCAGGCCTGCGTGATCCTCAATGCAACCTGTGAACTGTCACAACTTGGCCACGCCATGCAAGCCCATTTCCCCCCGTGGGCAATCCCGCGTTACTGGTACAGCACCCCCCGCACTGTACTCAATCACAACGGCAAACTGGATCGTTCAGCTGCCCGCCAACTGGCTTTGGACAACGGAGAAAAATATGTTTTCATCGCAAATCAAACCGCTGTTTGAGCGGCTGAAAAATCAGAGCACTGCGACCGCTTTGATCAACGAACAGGGCACCTACAGCTTTGCCGAACTTGGCGTGCGCACCGCCGCGATTGCCCGGTTACTCGCGCCATGGGCAGGCCGTAACGTGCTGGTTCACGGCCATAAGCAACTGGATGCCGTGGCAGCCATGCTGGCGTGTATAAGCCAGGGTTGCTGCTTTAGCTTTGCCGACCAGTCCAACCCCGTCCCGCGGATTGAGAAGATTGCCAGACTGACCCGAGCCGAGCTGATCCTCACGGCGACGCCACAGAAGCTGGAGGGTCTGGACCGCTGGCCACAATGGGTGACATCGACCCTGGAAAATGGCGACCCGGCATCACTGCCACTC
Organism: Pseudomonas sp. UMAB-40; assembly: GCF_900095275.1. Taxonomy (NCBI): domain Bacteria; kingdom Pseudomonadati; phylum Pseudomonadota; class Gammaproteobacteria; order Pseudomonadales; family Pseudomonadaceae; genus Pseudomonas; species Pseudomonas sp. UMAB-40. Next base: position 389,294 of record NZ_LT607552.1, on the reverse strand, counting down.
GAACCTGAATTAACCCAGCCAGCCTTTTATATTCTCCCCACTTCGGGCAGTACCGGTGAACCGAAGGGCGTCGTCGTCAGCTATGAGAACTTCGCCGCATTCTCGACCTGGTACAGCCCGATGATCCGCGACGGTATCGCACACGGATGCCATGTGAGCCATGCCTGCTTCTCCTTCGACATGGGCTTGCTGGATCTTTTTCCGGTGCTGTGCGAGGGCAGAGCCTTGCTGATGCTGGATCACCGCCACAACATGCTGCCGCGGCAAAATATCCGCCTGATGTCGCGCTATCCGCAAAGCCCGGTCACCAGTTGGTTTTCCACGCCAAGCTTTGTCGATTTGATGTTGAAGGACCCCTTGTTCAGCGGGGAGCAGTTTCCGGATCTGAAGCGGTTCTTTATGGCCGGCGAGCGTGCCTCGCTGGGGTTGGTGACCCAGTTGCAGGCGCGCTTCCCGGGCCTTGAGGTGATGCACGGTTATGGTCCGACCGAGACCACCGGCATGACCCATACCTTCGAGCTTGGCCAGCCGCCCGAGCATATCGCAGGCCTGCTGTCCCTTGGCACAGCCTGCGGGTTGACCGGCGTCAGGATCGTGGATGCCGATGGGCAAAGTCTGCCGCCAGGCGAAATAGGCGAGGTGCGTTTGTACGGCCCGCAAGTCGCATTGGGGTACCTGCCTGAGGAGGACCCGCGTAACAGTGCATTCAGCCATGACGAGTTCGGACGTTACTACGCCACCGGTGACCGGGGGTTTGTGGATGCAGAACAATCCCTGTTTATCCACGGCCGGGATGACGGCCAACTGAAACTGAACGGCAACCGTATCGAGCTGGCCGAAATTGAAAGCAGTGTGTGCCGCTATGTGGAGGTCACCCAGTGTTGCGTGGTGCCGATCAAAGAAGAAGGCAAGGTCATCGACCTGCAACTTTTCATTCAATTGCGCGAGGACAGTGCAACCCACCGCGCCGCACTGCGCCAGTTCCTGGCAGAACAGTTACCGGCATACATGATCCCCAAATCCATGTTCTTTTGTCAGACCTTCCCCGTGACACTGCATGGAAAGATCGACCGCCAACAACTGGTGGATCAGCACAAAGAACCGCTGGCCGTAAGCTGATGGCCACCTGCAAGCACATATAAAAAACTTCCCGCCACCGCGGCGAAAATGCCATCACTCCATTCACCGGCGCCGGACAGCGCCGGCGTAAATCGTTTTCCCCAAGGATAAGGGCATCGCGATGCGTTTTAGTCATATCGGTTATGTGGTTGGCGACAGCGACGCAACAGCTGTCGCGGTTAAACCGTTTTTCCCGGTTATCGTCCGCTACAAAGAATATGTAGCCGCACAAAAAGTGTTCATCACCCTGCTGGAAACTGTCGATGGGCACAGCCAGATAGAGTTGGTCGAACCGCTGGAAAACAATCTCCCCTTGCGCGAGTTGTTGGCCAAATCCGGCAAGTCGTCACTGCCCTACCATATCTGCTTTGAAGTCGATGACTTTGACGAGCAATTCAAAATCATGAAGAGCGCGGGCTGGATCGTACTGACGCGCCCGTTCAACGCCTTTGACAGCAACCACCGCTCCAGCCACCTCTATCACCCTGATGCCGGGGTTATTGAAATCATGTCAGGCCCGCTATGAGTCAACTCTACGATGACACGTTCGCCGGGCAATCCTGCCCGTTGGGCGCAGACGCCCAGCAGATTGCTGACCAACTGCGCAACTTCGGCGACACACGGCAGATCATGGGGCAGTGGTCGTTCGCCCCGACGCTGAACTCTCTCGGCTTGCCGCAACGGTACCAGGTACCGCCAAGCCGTCAGGTGATCAGCCTGGCCGCACGCTATGAACTCTACGAACAGATCGGCTTCGTCTCCCCGGCGCTTATATTCAGCGCGCCCGGGCCGAGCATGGCGGCTTATGTCGTTGCCGGGCTGGGCAACGAACAGCAGCAGGATGCCTTTTTCGGCCAGTTCCAACAGGCATTGTGCTGGTCCTGTTTTGCGATGACCGAACCCACACAGGGAAGCGATGCCGGGGCCATGCAGACCACAGCGACACCGGTGGACGGTGGGTACCTTATCTCCGGGCGCAAGATGTTTATCGGTAACGGAGTCATCGCCCAAACCGGTGTGGTGTTTGCGCGTACCGCACCGGGGCAATTAGGGATCAATGCGTTTCTGTTTTCGCCACAAGACCCGGCCATCACCCGCCATCGCCTTGCGCTGACCGGGCTTGACGGTGCAAATCTGGCGCTGATGCAGTTCGACAACCTGTTTATCCCGGCAGGGGATTTGCTCGGGCAGCACTTGAAACCGACTCAGCGTTTTGCACAGTCGGCGATGGCGACGTTCGATGCGCTGCGCCCCTGTGTCGGCGCCCTGGCGCTGGGTGTGGCGCGACGCGCATTGCACGAGTGGCAAGCCTGCGTCACGCCGACCCCGGCACAGTCACAACGGCTGTCCCACATGAAGCGTCGCTGGTATGCCGCTTACCGTGAGGCGTCGATGGTCTGTCAGCAAGCAGATGAACAGCTAACCCCAGGGAAAAGCCCCGGCATGGTGAAAACCGCCTGTGTGATCCTCGCCGATGAAATTGTCAGCCAGCTTATCCATGCTTTCCCCACAGACACTCAGCCTGTACCGACAGCCCTGTGGCAGGCATTTCGTGATGTAAAAGCCTTTGAGTACACCGAAGGCACACGACAGATCCACCGACTGAACCAGAGTTTTTCACCTCGACAAACCAGCCAGGAGTGCCGATGACTATCGCCCCTCTCGTGCAGGGTCAACTGAATATCGTCAGTACCTGTGAAGCCATCACGCCGGACAGCCGGCACTTTATTGCCACCCGTGAGCTACCGACCCGGGCGCGCTGGTATCAACACTGGCCACACATCGATTGCGGCGAACGCCTGCACGCCAAGGCCGCTGTGGACCTGTGCCGCAGCGTCATCAGCGAGCCGTATCCGACACAGTTGGTTTACGACAGCCTTCACCCGGCGGCGCGCGGTGCGACTCCCCTGCTGCAAAGCCTGATTTCCCAATGCCCGGGCTTCATCGAAATCTGGGGCGTATGCAGTGGGCAATTTGATCCGCAATACGCCAGTTCGCTGGCAAGCACCCTGCTTCAACCCGGGCAACGCCTGCTGTATCTGTATGACCCGCTGCAGCGCCTGAGTGGTGATCCCGCGCCCCAGCTGGCAACGCTGCACTATCTGATCTTTTCTGCACAAGCCTAGGGGGAAGCAATGGATACCCAGTTTGCTTCACTGATCGAGCGCCTGGCCAAACCCTCCCTGCTGCCGATGCGTCCGGGTGAGTCGCGACAGCTGGCGAGCATGAAGACCGAGGTGGTCACCTGCGGCGACTACCGCAGCCGGGTGCTAATAGAGGAAAACCACGACCCACAGGCCAAAAGCGCGCTGTTGCTGCATGGCTGGGGTGGTCATCCGATGATGATGTCTGACCTGCAAGCAGTGCTGCAGGCCCAGGGATACAAGGTCTACACACCCTTCCTGCTGGGCCATGACCCCCACGCGCCGGCCAATTGCGATTTGCCCGGTCAGTGCTCGTTACTGTTGGAAATGCAGACCCGATACGGCCCGTTCGATACCGTGGTTGCCCATTCGGCCGGCGGGATCATCACGGCGATGGCTCACTGGCTGGGGTTTACCCTCAACCGCGTGGCCCTGCTTTCAGCCCCGGCTTCACTGTCCAGCCTGTTGCGGCATTACCTGGCGTTGCTCAAGGCAGACGAACATTACCTGCCACTGCTCGGTAGCTATTACCAAAGCCGCTACCCCATGCCCACCGACCTGCAGACCGCACACCCATACACCTTCCGCAGGGCGCGCGCACTCATCTTGCACGGCACGCAGGACCAAAGAATCAACCCGGCCGACGCCAGGCAAATCCATGATCAATTGCCGGATAGCCAGCTGCATATCATCGAAAATACAGGCCACTTGGGGATTCTCTCGCATCAGCGTACCCAGCAGGCGCTGGCCGGGTTTCTCGGCGCGAAAAACGCCGACCATGAAAAAGGGAACACCCATGTTGGGGCATATTGAATCCATCACCATTCACATTCCCGAGCAGCGCAAGTCACTGGCCGAGGTCGGTCTCACCCTTGGGTTGACCGCGCTGGATGTCAGGATGTTTTCACGCTTCTACGGCCTGGAGAGCTTCCCGCGTCATCCCGGCACGGTGGATGACCTGATGCGCCAGCTTCTGGAGCAATTCGTCGCCACTCATCCTGACATCGTCGCGCGCATCCGGCATGTGGTGCATGCGCATACCGTGCCGGCCCTGCGCCCGTTTCACGAGACCGGCAGGGCCGTGCTCGACGCATGCGGGTTTGCCCATGACACCGAGTACGGCAGCCTGACGATGGGCCACTGTGCGACCTCGTTGTCGGGCGTGGAGTATCTGTGCAGCCGCCTCAAGGACGGGGAATACGCCCTGCTGCTGATCGGCGAAAAAGCCTTCCACCCAAAGGTAGAGCTGCTGGATGACACCACCATCATGGGCGAAGCCGGCTGTGCGGTGCTGCTCGGTCGGTCGGGAGACCGCGCCAGGGTCATTGCCCGGCACAGCGAGCAGGCCGGCCAGTTCAGTCAGCACAAGGGGAATGAGCCGAGAACCAACCCGGAATTCGCCGATGCCTATTTCGCGTTCGTCAGCAATGCCATGCGCCGTGCAGCGCAGCATTTCGACTGCGCCCTGGACGCCCTGGACTGGATAGCCCCGCATAATGTCAACCTGTCGTCCTGGCAAAAAATCGCCGACGCACTCGCCATCCCCCGCGCAAAGGTTTTTTTGCAGAATGTTCCCCGCTATGGCCATTGTTTCGGTGCGGACCCCTACCTCAATCTGGCCGCACTCATTCGTGGGCAACAGCTTGCTCCCGGCGCCAAAGTGATGCTGGTCAGCGTCGGAATGGGTGCCACCTTTTCCTCGCTGTTGCTTGAGTTACCTGCAGGCAATGAAATCCCTGTCTTTTGCAACCTCAAGCAATACCCGGATATGAGGCCGAATTAAGTTAACGCCTAGTTCTTCCTCTACGCGAACGCAACCACCTATGAGCGATATCACCCGCCGCTATCCACAACTTTACGCGCTGTCAGAGCGACTTCTTGCCGCCGGACAGCTCGAGGAAAACAACCTCCAACTGGCGATCGCCTGTCTGGATGACCCGGAACTCAGAAGCCTCGCCTGTATCGGCATACCTTCACGGTTCAACCCTTGGGAAACGCCGGCATTTTCCAATGTCAGCTATCCCTGGCACCTGCAAATCATTGAGTACCTGAGCCGAACGGACGCCAGCGCCATGATGCTGTTGCCGGGTGCGTCCCTCAGTACCCGAGCCATCCTGACCCTGGGCAATGAACAGCAGCAGACACGTTTTTTTGCCTGCTTTGCCGAACGCCCAGCCTGGACGTTCTTTGCCGTCACGGAGCCCGAAATAGGTTCAGATGCCGGGGCTATCTCCACTGAACTCACGCACAGTGAACAGGGCTGGCGGCTCAACGGTACCAAAAAGCTGATCGGGGGCGCCATGCAGGCAAGCGCCGGCCTTGTGTTTGCGCGCTATCAGCAAAGCCAGCGATTGGTCATGGTATTCCCTGATGAAGCCGAGCCTGCCATGTTGCGCGAGCCACTGGGCACCGTCGGTTTGGCGGGCGCCGGTTTAACGCGCTTGACGTTCAAGGATTATCGCGTCCAGGAAGACGACATCCTGGGGCACGAGCGCCGCGAACTCCTGCAAGGGCTCAATTCCCTGAGTCTGGTATTCGAGCGTCATCGGCCAATGGTGGCCGCCATGGCGCTGGGCACCACATTTGGCCTGCTTACCACCCTCGACACCCGTCCCTTGCCGGCCATGGCACGGCGCTCGGTCGCGCGGCTGTGGCGAAAATATCATGTGATCTACCAGCAAATGCTGACCGTGGCAGAAGGCTACAGCAACGGCCAGCATCAGCATGCCCTTACCAGCCAGCTCAAGCGTAATGCCACCCGCCTGGTCGAGGAAACCGCGTGCCACCTGCCCCATTGGCTCAACCACGACGACTGGCTGGAAGATCGCTTGCTGCGCAAGCGCTATCGCGACAGCTTTGCGTTCGAGTACATGGAGGGCACCAGCAACATCCACCTGCTCAATAGCTTCCGTCCGCCCGCAACCCAAGGGACCAGCCTGTGACACTCTGCCTTGATCCTGCCGATATCGTGTTCCAGTCGTTTCACCATACTGATCCGGCCATGCCCGAGTCGGACCCCCATATCCCGCACTGGCGTTCTTATACGCAGCATTTCTTTCGGGCCAACGGTAAGCCGCTCAGCCCGCAGGACGATCGGGCGCTGGAGTGGGTCACCAGCACGGAGCGCGCCTCCTTCAGCGATATGATCGCTGTGCTGCTGCCCCGGCTGGCCACCGTCATCCAACCTGCGCGGGTGAAAACGGTGCTGATGGCGCATTGGACACCAGACCTGCACATGGGCAGTTCGGTGGTGAATGCCGCCATCCATCAATTGGGACTTTCAGCGTGCCTGGCATTGGCGATCAGCGATCGCGGACCGGACGCAGGTCTGTATGCGCTGGACGGCCTCAATGACTGCCTGGCCGGCAAAGACGAGGACGGACTTTTGCTGATTGCCGAGCAGAAAAACCTGATGTATTTCTCGCCGCTGATGGCGGCCCTGCAACCGGAAAACAATGCTTGCGTTTGCCTGTTCAACAAGCAGCAACGCGGCTTGCGCTACCGGGGGTTCAGGCGAGTGCGCCTTGCGCAATGGTCCAGCGATTACCTTTCGCAATCCGTTGAGCAGTTGGGGTTGACCAAGGAACGCCTGACCCTGATCGGCCCTGCCCGGCTACTGGAGGCGGCGCCTGCCGGCGCTCGCTCGTTTGCCGTCAACCCGAGGTTGCTGTGCGCGGGGCCTTTCGTTGCGCTGCGCACCTTCTGGGAGCCGCAACGTGACTACCTGCTGATCAGCGAAAATGATAACGGGATCAGCCTGTGCGGGCTCGCCGCCGAAGAGGGTCCACGATGAACATTGCGTCCCTGGCCACTTATATTCCATCTGCCCGCGTGTCCCTCGACGAGGTCGTCGCGCATCGCGGCGGCAGCCCGTCAGAAGCCCGAACATTTGGCCAACTGTTCGGCATGCGGGAGGCATCAACCCTGGCGGATGAAGAAAGCGCCGAGGGCTGCTTTCATGCCTTGCTCCAGCAACTGGGTGACAGCCTGGATGAAGGGGAAAAGATTGATGCGGTCATCTTGATCCAGGGCTTGCCCTCTCCCTCCTTGCGCCAAAGCGTCAACCTGCCATCCCTGCGGCAGCGGTCAAATTTTATCGCCGTGGATGCACCGTTGCTGACCCTCAACCAGCAAAACTGCGCCACCTTGTTCTGGGGGTTGCGGCTGGCCGAACGGTTGCTGGCAAGCGGCAAGCACCGCTGCGTGGCGCTGCTGGCAGGCGATACGCTCGCCGACTTTGACCTGGCCGAGCGCTATATCCCCGGCTGCACAATGATTGCCGACGGCTTCGTGGCCGCCCTGCTCAAACCAGGTGGCGGTCAACGCAGGGTGTCGGGCATCCAGTGCTTTTATCACCCCGGATTCTGGCAAGGCCTGGACGGTACTCGCGAGGACACCAAACGCTTCTATCAGTCCCACAACCATCTGGTCGAGCATGCCCTGTCGTCCTACCCCGAAGACGTGCGCAAGCGTGCCTGGCTGCTGCCGCACAATATCAACCGCCTCAGTTGGCAAACCTGGTTGCGCCATCCAGAAAACCGCGACCGATCGGTCGCCACCGACCTACTGAGCCAATGCGGGCACTGTTATACCGCAGACCCTCTGTTACTGCTCGACCGCTACGCCCCTCAGGATACTGGCCGCCCCGCCCTGCTGCTATCGGTGGGCCTGGGCGGCTGGGTAGGTTGCGCCGCCATTACCTCAGACGCCTTGCCGGAGGCAGTCCATGCTCAATAACGCCAATGCTATTGCGATCGTCAAGCCGTCCGCGGCCAAATTTGCGCAGCTGGGCTTTCTGAAAATTGCTGAAAGTGCCGTTCGCCAGCACGGGGACAAGGTCTGGATCGGTGAGGAAAAGGATGAGGTGCTGCTGCTGGCGGGCGCCCGACATATCCGTTTTTTCCTTGAGAACGAAAGCAGCTTTCACAAGGAGCTCGACAATGGCCATTCAGCCAGGCGGTTACTACTGGGCCAGTCGCTGATCACGGCAAGGGAAGGTGAAGAATGGCACCTGGCCAGAAAGTTGACCGCACCGCTGGTCAATCCCAAATCAGCGTTGCTCAAACAAGGCACCCAACACTCCGCTCAGTGGCTGGTGGACACTCTCCAGGACCCGGAGAAAGATTCCATGCAGGAGATCTGCCTGCAATGGGCACTGATGTGCGTTGCGCAAGGGTTCGTCGGCTCCACGCTCAGTCCTCTGCAACTGAATAGCCTGATCAATCACTTTCGCAGGATCTACCTGCAACTGATTGTCGATGAGCCGACCGAGGATTATGCCGCGTTATGCCAACACCCGGCCCTGACCGCGTTCCGCGAGGAACTTGAGGCAATGATCGGGCCTTTGATTACTGGCGACGGCGGCGGGAACGTCGACATGCTGCAACGCTTTTGCCAGGCGCTCGATATCAAGGCCAATCCGCAGGAACGGGAACGGGCGATCAGCATGTTGCTGGGCAACTTGGTTGCCAGCGTGGATAACACCGGTATCGCGCTGCTGTGGTGCCTGACCCACCTGTCACAACACCCGGATTACCAGAATCAGGTGCGTGAAGAGGCCCGCCACGGGACGCGCGACATGGCCAGCGCCATCGTCAAGGAATCGCTGCGCATGACCCCGGTTACAGCGTTTTTCGAGCGCGGCACTCTGGCCCCGCTGCAAATCGACGGTGTCAGCGTGCCGGCCGGAACCAAAGTGCTGTTCTCACCCTGGCTGGTCCATCGCAATGCGGCTTACTGGTCAGAGCCCCTGAGCTTCAGGCCAGAACGTTTTCTTGAAGGCCGGAAAATTGCACGGGAGCACTTTGTGCCCTTCAGCGTGGGGAAGCGCAATTGCGTAGGCATGGCGCTCGCGCTGGACCAGCTCACCACAGCCGTTGAAACGCTGTGCAGCCATTGCCATTTCACCCTGGCGTCATCGACTGCCCCCGCCGCACTCACACCGCTATACGGGCTGAATGTGATGCCCAGAGGCGCTATCAGTTTCACCGTCGAATCCGTGGACAGGGTCACTCAGCATGAATGCATCGCCTAACCTGGCGGGAGATGCCATCCCGCAACTCAGCGTATTCTGTTTTTCTGACGTGGCCCGGGACAGCTTTGCGGAAAAGTATGAACAGTTACTGAACACCGCCAGGCTGGCGGATGAGCTCAACTTCCATGCTATCTGGACACCTGAACGACACTTCCACACGTTCGGTGGAATGTTTCCTAATCCCTCCGTTGTCAGTGCCGCGTTGGCCGCCAGTACACAGCGAATCGCGCTACGCGCGGGCAGCGTGGTCCTCCCTCTGCATGATCCGCTGCGCGTCGCTGAAGAATGGGCGCTGGTGGATAACCTTTCTCGCGGCCGGGTTGGCGTCGCATTTTCCGCGGGTTGGCAACGTAATGACTTCGTGCTCCAGGCGCAGAATTACCATCAGCGCCATGAGGTCCTCTTCTCCTCTTTGGAGCAGATTCAGGCGCTATGGCGCGGCGAATCCGTGACGCGCCACGAACTGTCCCTGCCGGGACATCCGGAACCGGTCACATTGCAAACCTGGCCGCCCGCCTATCAAGCCGCCATTCCGGTTTGGGTCACGACGGGAAGCAATCCCTTGTTATTCAGCGAGGCCGGAAAACGCGGCCTGAATGTGTTGACGCACCTGATTTCACAAACCCGTGAACAGCTTCAGGAAAACTGCGCCAGCTATCGCCTTGCACGCCAGGACGCCGGGCTGGATCCGGCGGGCGGAAAGATCACGCTGATGATGCATACCCAAGCCGGAGAAGATCGGGAATCGCTGTTGCCACGTCTACGGGTGGCCCTGACGAGTTACCTGCGCGCTTTTATGCAGCTGTCTGACAATCTCAGTCAACCTTCGGCGCTTGAACAGGAGAAAACTGACAAAAAGCAGGCCTACACCCTTAAATGGGGAGTAGAAAAATACCTCAACCACTACGGATTGTTTGGCTCTGCCGCAGAGTGCCTGGAGCAACTGAAACAGCTCAAACGTGAAGGCATCGACGAAGTGGCAGGGCTGGTGGACTTTGGCATGCCTCAGGACAGTGTTGAAACAACGCTGCGCACACTGGCGACACTACTGTGAAATAAGGAGTTGTATGAACAACATGAATACCATGAAGCTGATGCTTGCGCTGCTGGCCAGCACGACCGGTTACTCTGCACTGGCCGCAGAGAAAACCTTTCCGCTGACCGCCTTCAGCAGCGTAGAAATCCGCCAGGGCATCAACCTGTCGATCAAATGCGCTGCAACGCCTTCAATGGTGGTCTCAGGCTCAGCGGACACGCTAAACAAGCTCCAGGTGACCACAAACGATAAGGCGTTGTTGCTGGTCAATGCCGCTGCGGAGAATGATCGCTTCGTCTCCCATGCGCTGGATATTACGCTGTATACCAGCGAGCCACTGACGGGGCTGACAGGTAAGGCAGGGGTCAAAATCGTGGCGCCGGCGTGTGCTGTCAATCAGTCCAAGCTGACGGTTGCCGGCAGCATGGGTGCAGACATTCAGATCGAGGGCAAGACGGGAGAGCTGGTGCTTGACCTGGCAATGGGCGGCACTTTCAACAAAAAACCGCAGCCCTTCACGGCTAAGGTGGCGAATGTCCGCATGAGCATGGGAGCGGAATCATCCCTGTGCCATATTCCCCGGATCAACGGCAGCCTGTCTGCCGGCGCACGCATGTCCGTCAGCCCATCGGCTCAGGTCGATACCGGCGCCACGGGCTCTTTCGCCAGCGAAATTTCAACCACTGATTGTTCGTAAACAGATCAACCCTCAGTTTGATGGCAACCGAGCTGCCATTGAACTGATGGGTGCTGCGAGGCCAGGATCGCACCGTAGGCCAGACAGAAAACACCTTCCCCTTGCACCTGGCAATAATGAATCTGCCCACGACTGGCAGAGGGTTCAACCACGACCTGCGCCATCCCGCTGGCGCCAGCCTGCGGGATGACACAAAAGCCTGCAAGCGATTGGGTCAGCCCCGTCCCTCGGGCCTTCAGCCAGGCTTCCTTGATACTCCAGAGCTGCGTAAAGCGAGTGAGGTAGTTGGCTTCGTCAAGCGCCAGCCAGCGTTGCTCATCCGGGTGGAAAAAGCGTTGGGCGATGGCTTTTTTTACCGCGACTTTTCCGCTGACGGCTTCCAGATCGACCCCGACTTCATAGTTCCGGCACAGGGCGATGGCGGCCGAATGACCGCTATGGCTCAAGTTGAAGCGCAGCCAGGGTTGCTCGGGCAGCCAGGGTTTGCCGGTAGCGGTTCTGGCGATTCGCACTTGATCAATCGGGATCGCCAAGTAGGCAGCCAGCACCTGATGCAACCAACCTTGAGCACGTTGGCGAACCGTCATTTCCGGCAGCCGATCGTTAAAGTGCTGCAACAGGCAGACACCCCGGCCTTCGATCAACTCAGGCAGGGGATTGCAACGGTAAATTGATGGTGACTTTGCAACCGGTGTGCTCATGACGATTTTCCAGGGACAAGTAACCCCCGTGGCTTTCAGCAATTTGCCGGCACAAAATCAGGCCGATGCCGGTTCCATTGGGTTTGGTGGTGTAGAACGGCACGAACAGATTCTTCGGATTAGTCAGCCCCACCCCACGATCCAGGATGGTGATCAATAAGCGCCCCTTCTCCTCGGCCCACTCGATATCGATGCTGTCAGTGCTGCTGCCCATCGACTCATCGGCATTCTTGATCAGGTTTATCAGCAACTGATGGACCTGTACCCGATCGAGGCTGGCCATCATCGGACGTGGTCCGCTCAGGGTAATCACACGATGACAGAACAGCAGCGGCAGCTCGGCCACCAGGGCCGTCAAATCCACACGCTCCTTCAGCGCCGGTGCCAGTTTCCCCAACTGCCTGTAGCTGCTGATAAACGCGATCAGCTCCCGTGCCCGCCGGTTAATCAGATCGATGCCTTCGGTAAAACCGGGAGGCAGGTTGTCAGAATGATGCCGGTAATGTTGTTGCAGCATTTGGCTGATGGAGGCGATGGGGCTGAGGGAGTTGTTGATTTCGTGGCTTATCACGCGTAACAGATCTTGCCAGGCTTTCTGCTCTTCCTGACGCAACATGTCGTCAACATCGCTGACAAACAACAGCACGTTCTGGACGCCATCTACCATGTAGGTGTCACTGGTCACTTTGTACCGACCCGGTCGCCCTTCATGGTCGGACACCACGGGGTGTTCGGTGTTGGCATTGTGCAAAAGATTATCCAGCTGCCAGGTACTGGCCGTCTCGCCAATCAACTTTTCCAGGGAGGTGCCCAACATGCGCGAAGCTGCGTTATTACACCAGATCAGGCGATGGTTGCCGTCCAGGGCATAGATGGCGACCGTGATATTGGAGATCACTTTTTGCAGCAGGAAATCCATCTCCCGCTGCTGTTGGCGGTGGCGCGACAATTGGCTGGAAATATCGTTGATTTGCGCAATGACCCCCTCGAAGGCCCCCGCCCCGGTGGTCACCCCGCGCAGGCTGAAATCTTCCTGTTCCACCGCTTCCAGCAAGTTGGATATGACGTTGATTTTATAAATCAGTTGCTGAAAAAAGTGATAGCTGAAATACACCAGCGTCACACACAGCACAAAAAGGGTGAAACACTTAAGGTAAATGGACTGGTGCGGAAAAAGCCAAAGCAGCAGGTAAGCAATAATTCCGCCTATCGGTGCCAGACTGCACAGCAGCAGGTGACGTATTTCAAATGACTGGAATAACTTACTCATGGCATATTTTTAGTTTTTCAAGCCGGCGATAAAAAGCGCTGCGGCTGAGTCCCAAGGATTCCGCGGCCTTGACCGCATTGCCGTCATACTGACGCAGGCGCTGTAACAGCAGGGTTTCCTCGACTTCGGCCAAGGTGCATCCGTCCGTCACCCCTGATGACAAATCGGTGACTTGGCCCGTCGCGTTCTGAGATGACACCGAAAACGGCAGGCAGAGGTCTTCCAGATCAATCACATTGGCGCGACACAGCAATACGGCGCGTTCCAACAGGTGGCTAAGCTCGCGGATATTTCCAGGCCATGAATAATCCAGCAGCCCCTGGCGTGCCTGGGGCAATAACACCGGCCGGGGTCTGTTGTATTTACGCGCAAAACGTTTCAGGAAGCGCTCAGTCAACGGTTCGATATCTTCCAGGCGTTCGCGAAGCGGCGGGAGCTGGATTTGAATCAGGTTCATGCGGTACAGCAGATCCTGACGGAACCGCCCCTCTGCCACGGCCTTTTCCAGGTCGGAGTTGGTGGCAGCGATGATCCGGCATTGAGTGGTCTGGGTACGCGAAGATCCGACGCGCTCAAACTGCCGCTCTTCCAGCACCCTTAACAGTTTCACTTGCTGGGTCAGAGGCAAGTTACCGATTTCATCGAGGAACAACGTCCCCTTGTCCGCCAATTCAAAGCGGCCGATACGGTTCTCCCGCGCATCTGTAAAGGCGCCTTTTACGTGGCCAAACATCTCGCTTTCAAATAACTGCTCGTTAATACACCCCATATTCACTTCGACGATACTGTGTTCGGAGCGCGAGGAAATCTGGTGGATATAACGCGCGAGCAAGCTTTTACCGGTGCCATTTTCGCCCAGGATCAGAACACTGGTATCGGTCACCGCGACCTTTTCCACCACGCTGATCAGACGCTTCATCGCCGGTGAGCGGACAACCCATTCGCTGTCCATATCATCTTCGAGCGCCAGTTTGAGCAGCTTGTTTTCTTCGCGCAGGCAATTGCCTGACCGACGCGCCTGACTCATGGCAATCTGCTGCTGAACGATGCTCAGCAAACGCTCGTTATCCCAAGGCTTTTGAATAAAATCGGCCGCCCCTCCCCGCATGGCGTTGACAATAATGTCGACGCTTCCCCACCCCGTCATCGCGACAGCCGGCAAGCAATCATCGAACTTCTTCATCTCGGCCAGCAACTGCAACCCTTCCATGCCTGACGTGGTGTCTTTCTGAAAGTTCATGTCCATCAATACCAGATCAACAGGTTTGGCGGACAAATGTGCAAGCAGGCGATCGGCCTGGGTTTCCAGGGTCACGTCGTACCCTTGCATGCGAAACAAGATATCGAGGCTGGTCAGAATTCCAGCGTCATCGTCTATAACAAGGATGTGTTTCTTATCGTTCATTTCAAGCATCCAGCTTGGAGCGCCGTGCCCGGGGAGCACGGCGGTCGTTTATTCATAACGAATCGCGTCGGCGGGCGACATATTGGTTGCCCGTCGGGAAGGAAGCCAGACCGCCAGCGCCACAACCAGCGTAATCATCAGCGCCACCATCCAGAACAGGAGCACAAAAGGAGTGTTTCCGTTACCCAGAACGCGCGTCAGTTTGGGAGCGACAAAGAATGCCAGAGGCAAGCCGATGACAAGGCCGATCAATAACTGCTTGCCGCCCTGGATCATAAGCATACGTAACAAATTACTTTCAGTGGCTCCCATGGCCATGCGTAAGCCAATTTCCTGGGTACGCTGATTAATCAAGTTGCACATCACCGCATAAATACCCGTTGCAGCCAGTATCATCGCCACCAGGCCGAACAACATGAAAAGATTGGCAATAAAATGCAAGCCGGCCGTATTGCGGGCCAAGCGTTCATTCAACGTCTGGATCTGATTGACGGAAAGATTACTGTCCACCTCACGGACCGCGTTGATCAGGGCGGGCCCGACCGTTTCAGGATGCGGGGCTCGCAGCACCAGCATCAACGAGGGCGCGGGTTGCTGCTCCAGAGAGCGGTACACCGTGGCGCGGTGGCGGAATGCGCTGAAAGGCCGCCCATGAATAACGCTGGGCGTCACCCCTACTACGGTGTACCAGCGTTGGTCATCGGTATCGCGAAATCGCAGGCGCTTGCCAATCACATCACGCTCTCCCGGCCAGAACTGTTCGGCAAAGGACTGGCTGACGACGACCACC
The DNA here is from genome assembly GCF_900095275.1 of Pseudomonas sp. UMAB-40. Classification (NCBI taxonomy): domain Bacteria; kingdom Pseudomonadati; phylum Pseudomonadota; class Gammaproteobacteria; order Pseudomonadales; family Pseudomonadaceae; genus Pseudomonas; species Pseudomonas sp. UMAB-40. Next base: position 374,098 of record NZ_LT607552.1, on the reverse strand, counting down.
TGTTGTGAGTCCTGAGTATCACCGTGGGCGAACTCCCTGCCCGCCATCGGGGTAATACCCATCGCCGACAGGCTGCCCGGCATGACCTGCACATCATTGACCATCGGGTAAGACCAGCGCTCGTTCCTGTTGTTGGTCGACGAGTCGACATCCACCTGGCGCGGCATGGTGAATTGTCCCACGGCACTGGTGGTCAATGCTGCGCTTTCAACCCCGGGAATCGCAGCAGCAGCGTCCTGCAGGCGCTGGTAAAACAGGATACGGCTTGCATCATCAGGGTAATTATTAGCGTTGAGGTAGACTTGCGCGGTCAGGTAGTTACTGGTGTCGACACCGTAATCAGCGCGGGTCGCCTGGTAGACCAGTAATGCGAACAACGCACTGATACACAGGATTGAGCAGGAGAGCCCCACTTCAAAGATAACCAGTATCCGCGAAACCCGACCTGCACCACGGCTCTGCGCACCACGGGTGCCATCACGCAGCACATCATTGAAATTGCCACGGATGATTTTCCAGGCCGGCAATGCACTGGTGAGCACAGCCGTGATGATCACCAGGACAAGGGCATTGAAGACCAACACATTATCGAGTGACAGCTGCCACCAGAAAGGGATCTTATTGGGTACGAAACCAGGCAGTATCGTATTGGTTATCTCCAGCCCCCATGCAGCCAGCAGGACCGCCACTACACCGGACAAAAAACAGATAAACAAGCTTTCCAGCATCATTTGCAGTACCAGGCGGCCCGCAGGAGATCCCAGTGCCACCCGGATCGCGATCTCTTTGGAACGCTCAGTCGTTCTTGCCAACAATAGATTTCCGACGTTACAGCAAGCCAATAGCAGCACAAAACTGACGGCGAGCAACATGACGATAAAGATTGGCCTGGTCTCCTCCCCCATGAAGTTTTCCTGGAACGTCAGCACCTGGGCGGAAAGCCCTTTATTACTTTCCGGGTGCTCCAGCGCCAGTGACTGCATCACCCTGTCGAGGTCGCGGTTGGCATCCTCAAGGGTTACACCGGGCTTCAAGCGCGCATACACCGACACTTCCGGAGCGCCTTTACGCACCAGGTATTGCGAAGGCTCAAGCCGTGAAGGCAGCCACAGGTCATGGAAGAAAGGGAAGGCAAAATTTTGCGGCATGATGCCGACGATACGGGTGTGTATGCCGTTGATCTTGATATCGCGGCCAATGAGTTGCGCATCGGAAGCAAAATAGTTCTGCCACATTGCGTAGCTGATCACCGCGACAGGCTCGGCCCCCGACTGAACGTCTTCCTGATTCAGCACACGTCCTCGAAATGGCTGAACAGCGGCATAGGAAAACATTTGCGCGGTGTTTCTGATGGCCATATAGGAAACGGCCTTGCTGCCATCACTGAGATCCGCGCGCTCGGCGTAGAAATAACCCATATCCTCAAGCTGGGTAGAGCGCGCCTTGATATCGCTGTAGTCCATGAAGTTCAGCCCGGAATCGCTCAGGCTGACACCATTCACGGTCGGATTGACCAGCACCATGTTTTTTCCGTCCGGGTAAGGAAGCGGAGTGAACATAATGGTATTGATCACCGAAAACATATACAGGGTCAACGCCAGTCCACAGGACATGATCAGCACGGTGACAAAAGTGAAGCTGGGGCTTTTCAGGAGTAACCGCAAGGCATAACGAATGTCAAAAAGCATCTTATGCTTCCTTCACCAAGTTCAGTTGCCGAGCCGGTTCCCCATCGCCGACAACCTTTCCGTCAGACAGGACAATACTGCGCTGGGCACGCTCTGCCGAGCGAGGATCGTGGGTCACGATACAGATCGTGGCACCTTCGTGATGCAACTTATCGAGGATATTCAACACCGCTTCGGCATTGTGCGAATCCAGGTTACCGGTGGGTTCGTCCGCAAGCAGGATAGACGGGTTACCGACAATGGCCCGGGCCACTGCGACACGCTGCTGCTGGCCGCCGGAGAGTTGTGAAGGATAATGACGGCTACGGTGGGACATATTGACCTTGGCCAGGGCGTCGGCGACTCTCTGGTGTCGTTCCGTCTTGGAAATGTCGCTGCGGTAGGTCAGTGGCAGTGCGACATTTTCTTCAATCGTCAAATCGCTAATGAGGTTGAACGACTGAAAGATGAAGCCGATGTCTCGATTACGCACCTGCGCACGCTGTTTTTTGGAAATGTTTTCAACATTGTGGCCGGCCAACTGATAAGTGCCGCTCGACGCCGTATCCAGCAGCCCCAGGACCGAGAGCAGAGTCGATTTCCCACAACCTGACGGCCCCGATATGGCCACGTACTCGCCCTTGGAAATGGTGAGCGTGATCTTGCTTAGCGCATGGGTTTCGACTTCATCGGTCAGAAAAATTTTGTTTACGTCAGTCAGTTCTACCAAAGGTTCCATCTTTACTGTCTCCAGGGCATTGTTCCGGTAGCCGGCGCGAGCTGCATCAATTGGCAATTTCAATCTGTTCGGCACCCTGCCAGGCGGTGCTGTCACTGAGAATTATTTTGTCGCCAGCTTTAAGCCCGCTGGTGATTTGAATGTAGTCAGCAGAACCCTGCCCGAAATCCACTTTCATTTTGGTCGCGGAACGATCTTTTTCATCCAGCCGGTAGAGCATAGAGGGCAAGTTATTCTGCGCGAATGGGGGCCGTTCGACATACAACGAATTATTGATTTTCGTCACCGCAATCAATCCATCGACACTCAGATCAGGACGCGCCTCCTGAGGCAGCGGCTGATTGAACGTCACATCCACCTTGACCGTACCGTTGGTAACCGCAGGATCAACCCTCGATAACACACCCGTAAACCGGCTCCGGCCCGTGTTGATCGTGACTGCTTGCCCGATCGCGAGGTCGCGCGACTGCAATTCCGGCACTTTGAGTTCGGCATACAGCTCTTTTTCTTTGGCAAGGCGGGCAATATCACTGCCTACCGTTACCCGCTGTCCGACTTGGACTTTCACATCCTGCAAAATGCCATCTATCGGCGATTTAACCTTGAGCGAATCTACCTCCTGCTGACTCAGGGCAACCTGTGACTCCATTTTGTTAAGGCGCATAAAGTTGGCCTTTATATCCGCCTGGACGCTGAGCTTAAGCGTCTTTAACCGTCGCTCTTCAAAACCGACCTGCTGAGTATACTGTTCAGTCAGAATGCGCGTGGTTTCATATTCCAGCCTCGGCACAGCCAAAATGTATTTTTTCTGGGCAGCAAGACGCAATGTAGATGCAAGTAATCGACTCTTCGCGTCCATCATCAACGCCTCTTGATTGAGAATTTTATTTTGCAGTTCGGCATTTTTGGCCTCGGTTTCTGCCCGGCGTGCGTTAAGTTCCAGCTGGTTCTCCTGAAGTCGCTGTTCCACCGTCGGATTACTCATGACAACCAGTAACTCTCCCTTGCTGACTTTCGTCCCGGCCTTATAAAGGACTTCCTCCACCCGAGCGTCAACGTTCGCCGCGACCCAGTTGATGTCCCACGGTAACAGTACGCCATTGCCCCGAACCTCAACGGCAAAATCACCGTATTTGACCTCGGCAACCGTCACGCTGCTACGAGCAACTTGGTAAGGCGAGAATCGATAGTTATAGATAATCAGCAACAGCGCCAGCAAAAAGACGCCACACGCAATGGCCTTACTGTGCTTTTTCAGTACACGTTTACTTCCCGGCTGCGGGATCGAAATATCCATAATAATACCAATATTAACAATCTGAATAACCAATAGCATATTCCGTGCCAACACGTAAAATTTATGTAACCATATGATATTTAAGCAGTAATAATAAAGACAACCTGTGAGGGGCGTGATGTTCATCACGAGGCGTCTCATTTTCGGAACGGCAGCAAAACGTGCACTTCTTATTAGCTGATTTCCATAGGCAATCCGCACCAACATCAGCAATCCCAATAATGGGACCCAAGATGGCAGCCTGCGAAAAAAATTTCGAAAATGGGATTTTTACTTTCCCTAAATCGAGAAACGCTTAAAAAATACGTAACAAAACAACTACTTGAGCCCGCTAAAAATCTGGCATAGCAATTGCCTATTCATGTGTGAGTTAAAAGCCTATCCCAACAATAAAAAATCTACGCCATTGAGCGCTGCAGAACGGAGTCTGTATGTGGGATCTTAAAATCTCGAACGCTGAAACGACCCTCTTTACAAAAAAAATAATGGACGACCTGTATACACGTCATTTTGAGATCTATGGCAAACATGCGCATACAGAAAAAGCGCTGTGCATTGTCACAGTTATTAACTACATCGTAGAGAATATTTCAGAGGATATTACCTTGGAAGACCTGGAAAAAACCTGTGGTAAAACCCGGTTTGATATATGTCGAATGTTCAACCTGTTTTACAACGTAACGCCGATAAGTGGATGTGGAGAGTCCGGCTGGCGCTGGCAAAGGAGTTCATTCACTTAGCCCCGGAATGGTCATTGACCGATATCAGCTACGCCTGCGGTTTTTCTTCCCTGCCGCATTTCTCTCGAAGCTTCAGTAAAACCTATAATGAAACACCGCTCAAATTCAAACAATACGTGATGAAGTCGACCAGGCAGAAAGCAACGAAAGAGTCTTCTGAGTATGATTTTATCTTTGGCGTGCAACGAAATGATTTCTCACGCAGCATGCTGCTCAACAACATCAACTCTTTATAATCAATAAACCAGCTGAATACGCACGAACCTCAGGTCGCTCGTACAATCGAAAGGCACGAAAAAATCAGCGTCACTGTGCAGCTGTTGCCCTCTATTACCGGGTAAAAGCAGAAGCGACAGTTGAGGCGATAGTCAAACTCGACTAAAAAGAGTGGCGAGCGCTTGAGGGGAAGGCAGAGAAAGGTAGAGGTGGCACCCCGTTATCTTAGTGGCCACCCGCGATCAGCGAACATAAAGCTAACGCTTTGAACGCTTGAGACCTATATTGATGGTGGCGCGCAAGCGCAGTACGGGATCAACCATCGCGAAATAATCTTCTTGCGCGGTATTGTCCAGAAATTTAGAAATACGGCTAAACACCGTAGCATCGCGCAAGGCGCCATTGTGCCCCTTGCCTTCGGTTACAATCAGTTTGCTTTTGTCCAGAACGTGGTTAAGTACCATGGCCTCTTCCAAATCGACACTCACATCTCCCTTGTCATGCAATATCAGAACTGGCTGTTTTATTTTTGCGATTAATTCGGGCCCGATTTTATCAGGGTGCACGCCATAACGTAGCTGGTAGAGCTTTTTCATGGACGTTGCAATATGCCGGGGTAGTTTATTACCAAGAACAAAATTATCCAGCACTTCGCCGAAACTGCAAGGACTGCTGATCAAGATCATTCTTTTGAAAAACAGCCCTTGTAATGCGGCCATGCAGCCTACCAACCCGCCGGACGAGTGTCCGAGAACCACTGAGAAAGGACCGTATTGTCGCTCGATATCGATGACTGCCCTGGACAGATCGTAAAAAGACACGCCCTTCCCCGGGGACACTCCATGTGCCGGCAAGTCAGGTGCAAAGACGGTGTATCCCTTTGCCTGCAAACGCTGGGCAAGGTGCCTGAGCATGATGCTTCGCCCATCCCAGCCATGCAACAGCAATACTTTCTCTGTTTGCTGTACTGATTGAGGGTAAATAAACATCTTCACGAAGGTGTGCCGCCAGGTGAAATTTTCCTGCCGGCACTGGCTGAGCAGCATCATCTCTGCGGGCTTATAGGGCAACGGTCGGGTTTTTTCAAACAGGTGCAATGCATACAGCGCTGAAAGATAGGAAGACATCATGTCCAACGAATAGAGGTCGAACATCCTTATCAAACGGCACACGCGGACATAGTGAGTCGTCGGCCTGACTCGGGCCTTCATTAACAATGTAGGCCGAAGCCGCATCACCACCAGCACGCGAAAGTAATTTTGGTGGATCAGCGAAACGATCAGCAACAGGGGATAGATAACACTAAAGAACATGCTCATTTCCGATTTTATTCGCGAGCCGCCAATACTCGTTGGCAAATGCCAAAAAGTTAATTGTACTGAACATAATGATGATGCTCATGATCGCGCTCAAGTTAGAGAAACGTTCCCAGCCGGCCAATAAAACGATCACCATGAGCAGCTCGATGATCACCGTCAAAATCAATACACGACGCGCCTGATCAAGCTGCTCAAGTAAAGCTTGCAAAGACGCTACGAACGCCGTGAGGAAGAACGTCGGTAATAAAATCAGCATCATCTGTCTACTGGCTTCCCTGATCGTCCCGTCACCTGAAAGAATGCCGATCAGCGCTTCTTCACTAAAGTAGACCCCGGCGGTGAGCACCAGATAAAGCCCACCAATAAACATCAGCCCACGATGCAGGAGCCGTTTCAATTCCTCACCGCCACTGATCGTCAAACGTTGGTTTATCAGTATTGCCAGTGCAGAGCCGCATGCCACGGCGGGAATAACAATAAACATCCTGATCTTGGTAATGATCAGGAACGCGGCGACGTATTGTTCACCCAGCGTTCCAATCAGGGGAAACACCAGCAGCGAACTGAAAAACACCACGATAAAAGACGCAAAGATCGGCAAGCCAACCTGCTGGAGCAGGCCTTTTAATCGCGCAATGAACGCTTGCGGACGGTCGTCCTGCTGCTGACGACCGACACGCCATACCAGCCACGTCGCAACCGGGATCAGCAGGCCGGACGCCAAGGCATTGGCCACGACAATGGAATAGAAGCCCAAACCGTAGACGTGGTAACTGGTGTAGCAAATACCGGCGTTCAGGACGATATAGGCAATCACAAGAAACATGCTCAACGCACTCTTGCCCTGTCCTCGCAGGGCGCTGTTACACATTTCCAGGTGAATGAACGGCAACATCGACAGGAAGTAGAGGGGAAGTGCCTCTTGATAAAAACGCCCACCCGACACGGGAAGCAGCTTCTCCAGCCAAGGCGAAGAGAGTGCGATCGTCCCACTGAGCAAGGCCACAACCAGGACGCCCAGCACGGATAAAATGGACGTGGCCGTCAGCACTTTCTGTTTTGACCAAAGGTTCAAAGACCTGGCGCTGAATACCTGGTTACTGATAGCCAGGCATTCGAGAATCGCCAGGAACAAAAAGCTGAACGGCTGGATCATCGACAACCAGTAAATCGAGGTTGTCTCAGCGCCATGTCCCAAAATAGCGGTCTGGATGTTTTGTGAAAAAGACACTGCGATGGCAACGACAATCATTGGCCAGGCAAGCTTGAGCAGATCCGCAATATCCCGGCCTGCCCCCTGGCGTTGCGACAGAACCAGGCCCGGTGATGTGTTCACACGACCTCCCCCAAGCTATCGCGCCGTGGCATGGCGTAATGCCCCGTCGTTTTGCCATACAGGCTATAAATCATCATCGAGAGATAAGACAGCGTGTGCGTCGCGCCAAGCAGATAGCCATGGCCTCCCATCAATTTCTCCGCTCTGTTGGTCAGCTGGGTGATCTGCCAATGGTCTTCTTCAGCGTCCTGAAAATCCTGCGCCGCGATGCGCATTTCCCATTGCAACGCCATCAGGCTGCAGTGACTGCTCACATCCGCAAACTCGGCTTTAATCAGCTGATGCCGGGTGGTTTTCACACCAAAGCTGCGGCGTGCGGACAAATGCGTCCAGCTCATGCCCAACATGCGCATCAACAGCCCCAAACGCGCGGCGACGGAGACAATGAGTGAGGTGTCATCGGCGGCTACCGCCTGCTCCCCTCCCAGGTGTTGAAGATCCAGGCCAAGAGAGGCAAGCACCCGATCCGCCTGCGTTGATTGACCGGCCGTGACCTCTCGCTCATCCGGTACGAGTTGATAGCCTTGGCTGAACACCCGCCTGGTCTGATCGGGCGATTCTAGACGCAATTGCCGCACTGCTTCTGCGGGCTCATTGCCCGCAAACAGCTGATAAATTCTGTTAAACGAACCCTCAGGCATATGAGTTCTCCAACTGCACGTGCTGCTCAATCCAACTGATCAACTTACCGACCGTGGTAAATGCATCCTGATCGATTTGATCAGGCTCAAACATTAACCCAGGGACTTTTTCTTCGAGTGTCAATAGAAACTGCACAAACAACACCGAATCCAGATCCAAGTCTTCGTTGAAATCGGTTTCCAGACTGACCGACACGGCCGAAGACATAATATCGTTGAGTGCTTCATTAACCGCGGACAGAAGACTTGACATATAAACCCTCGCTATTTTCATTTTTTTCAATTAAAACGCATGACAGCGTAACGCCCATGCCCATGGTGAGGCAGAGAATTCTTTTCCCTGTGAAGTTCTCCAACAGGGCCGACAAGTTAAATAAAATGTCCGAACAATAAGCGTGCCCATACTCACCAATGTGCTCGGTAAACAGGATGCCTTTGAAATTCAATTTGTCGGCGACTCTTTTAAGCATCGGCAGATCCAGATTGCATGGAACGATCGCGTCGATGCTTTCAGCTGGAACATTGAATTTATCCAGCGCGTACAGATAAAAATCATGATAAGCCTGCTCCAGCGACGTATATAACTCGCGCCGGCGCGCAGCAGACTCATGCCGGTGATTGTCATAGAAAGAGGACATGTGCCTTACGGCTGTATGCTTCAAATTCCACTGGGCCGGCCCCGCATTGAGCAGCATCGCCGCCGGAATTTCGGCCAATACGCTATTGTCCAGTCGATTAACAGCACTATGAAAAGCCTTCTCCCCCGTAAGAAGGAGCATTGGCTCGCCCCGCTTAATCGATCTGCTTTTTAATAAGTGAATCGCCGATAAGGCAGACGAGCAATGGTTCAAGCTGACGCTGAGTACTTCCCAATGCCCTATCCCGCACGCCTCGGCAACGTCCTCCAGCCAATGGTTATCAAAGAATGTGTTATGCGTTTGTGTTTTGGCATACACCAGGCAACCCTTGACTTCTTTCACATGAGGATTTGCAATAATCAGCGCGCACAGCGTATCGACAAGCATCTCAGCGAGCGTTCTGGAAGACATCCCGACGGAGTGTAAAGAATAATAACGCTGTAATACCTTGCAAGCACCCGGCTTTAAATCATGGGATTTCTCAAGCGTGCTCAAGGGTTCTAATGAAACACGATCCGGCAACCAACATAAATAATTAAGTGGCAGCATAATGTTCCCGCTGGGGTAATTTTTTAGTGCATATATAAACTACCCACATCGTCCCAGAAACGGATCGCGCTTTTTGCCTCAAATTGCTTAAAAGGCATGATTTTCCCATTTGCAGTTCCCACAAATGGAATTTTTACCGGCTAACGGCGACCTCGCGACGAGATCGCCCTAAAGAACATCATCGCCGGCAGGTCGGACGTTCACGCCAACTCAATACCCGTCGCCTGCCGATACTGCCGCGGCGTGAAACCGGTCAATGCCTTGAACTGTCGTGTGAACGCACTGTGGTCGGTGTAGCCGCACTGCAATGCCACGTCGGTAATGGGAATTTCGGTGTGCAGCAGTCGGTGCGCGTGTTCCAGTCGAACCTTTTGAATCATCTGCCGTGGCGTCAGGTGGAACACGCGCTTGCAATACCGTTCCAGTTGCGCCACCGAAATACCGGCGATCCGCGTCAGTTCACCCAAGGTGATACGGCGATTGAAATGCGCGCGAATGTGTTCATCCACCGCCGCCAGGCGCTGGTACGCCGGATGGCTATCACTGGCCGATTGCAGGTCGACCGAAATCCCGGCCAGGCCCATGATTTCACCGCTGCGGTTATATAACGGGCGCTTATGCGTCAGGCACCAACCTGGCTCTCGACTGCCGTATAAGTGCAACTCCAGTTGGTCTTCCAGGACAAAGCCTTGCTCCAGTACACGACGATCCTGTTCGGTGTAGCCAGGCCCCAATTGTGCTGGAAAGACTTCGGCACTGGTTTTTCCAAGCAGCGGTTGCAACTGTTTCAACCCGCAACGCTGAACCAGCGTGCTATTGGCCATGACATAACGCGCCTTCAAGTCCTTGATAAAGATCGCGGCATTGGGGATTACGTCCAGCATCGGCAACAGTAGTGCCACGCTCGCCAGTAAGTCTTCGAGTGTATCGGGGCGATTCAGGTCGTTTCCTTGGCACAGGACTGCCCATGCGTTCTGCGTCATGACGCTAGTTCTCCCTCTCCGCGGACAAGCAAAAATCCTCCCTTGCGCCCTCTCCGCTCCACAGCTGGCCTTCACTTCGGAGCCGGTGTCGAGGCGCGCGCAAGCAGATTGCCCCAAGGTCTACCCCGTGTCGAGGCCCTCGGCATTGTGCTGATTTCGTCATTTGCAGCCATGGAAAACATCAATCGCAATCGTCCCTGACGCGCTCACTCTATCCGCAGCTTCGGTGGCCTGATGGTGGCAACCGACGGACCGGCACACTTCGAAAGGACAGGTAGATGAAACGAGTGCATGTCATCGACTCCCACACCGCCGGCGAACCGACTCGCCTGGTGATGAATGGTTTCCCCCAACTGCCCGGCCAGACCATGATCGAGAAGCGTGATGCCCTGCGCGATCAGCATGACCACTGGCGCAGGGCCTGCCTGCTGGAGCCCCGGGGCAACGATGTGCTGGTTGGTGCCCTGTATTGCGAGCCGGTCTCGCCGGATGCCACCTGCGGCGTGATCTTCTTCAACAATGCCGGTTACCTCGGCATGTGCGGTCACGGCACCATCGGCCTGGTCAACTCTCTGCACTATCTGGGGCACATCACTCCAGGTGTGCACAAGATCGACACGCCGGTCGGCCCGGTCAGCGCGACGCTGCATGAAGACGGCACGGTGACCCTGCGCAATGTGCCCGCCTACCGCTATCGCCAACAGGTGTCGGTGGAGGTCCCGGGGCACGGCTGCGTCTACGGCGATATCGCCTGGGGCGGCAACTGGTTTTTCCTGGTCTCCGACCACGGGCAGGTGTTGCAACTCGATAACGTCGAAGCCCTCACCGATTACACCTGGGCGATGCTCAAGGCTCTGGAAGCCCAAGGCATCCATGGCGAAGACGGCGCCGTCATCGACCATGTCGAGCTGTTTGCCGACGACGACCAGGCCGACAGCCGCAACTTCGTCATGTGCCCGGGCAAAGCCTACGACCGCTCGCCCTGCGGCACCGGCACCAGCGCCAAACTGGCGTGCCTGGCGGCAGATGGAAAACTGGCGGCCGGTGAGCCTTGGGTACAAGCGAGCATCACCGCCAGTCAATTCGTCGGCAGCTACGAATGGGAAGGCGAGCGTGTCCGCCCGTTCATTACCGGCCAGGCCTTCATGACCGCCGATAGCACGCTGCTGATCGACGAACAGGATCCCTTCGCGTGGGGCATTTGAGCGAACACGCTGCACTTCCCCCTCAAATACATTGAATGAACGCTGCAAGGAGTGACAACAATGAGCGCCAACATCTTCACGGGCTGCATGCCTGCACTGATGACCCCCTGCACCGCCGAGCGCAAACCCGACTTCGACGCGCTGGTGGCCAAAGGTCGCGAACTGGTCGATATCGGCATGAGCGCTGTCGTGTATTGCGGTTCCATGGGTGACTGGCCCTTGCTCACCGAAGCCGAGCGCCAGGATGGCGTGGCGCGTCTGGTCGCCGCCGGCGTTCCGACCATTGTCGGGACCGGTGCCGTCAACAGCCGTGAAGCGATTTCCCACGCGGCCCATGCGGCCAAGGTCGGTGCCAAGGGCCTGATGGTCATCCCTCGCGTGCTCTCCCGGGGTGCCTCGCCGGCCGCGCAAAAAGCTCACTTCGCGGCGATCTTGGAGGCTGCTCCAAATCTGCCGGCGGTAATCTACAACAGCCCGTACTATGGCTTCGCGACCCGTGCGGATCTGTTCTTCGAACTGCGCCGTGAACACCCGAATCTGATCGGCTTCAAGGAGTTCGGCGGTGCTACCGACCTGCGCTACGCCGCGGAAAATATCACCTCGAAGGACGATGACGTCACCCTGATGGTCGGTGTCGATACCCAAGTGGTGCATGGCTTCGTCAACTGCAATGCCACCGGCGCCATCACCGGTATCGGCAACGCGCTGCCGCGCGAAGTGCTGCAATTGGTGGCCCTGAGCAAGCAAGCGGCCAAGGGGGACGCCAAGGCTCGCCGTCTGGCCAGAGAGCTGGAATCTGCGCTGCATGTGCTGTCGTCCTTCGATGAGGGCTGCGACCTGGTGCTCTATTACAAGCACCTGATGGTGCTCAATGGCGACCTGGAATACGCCCTGCACTTCAACGAAACCGATGCGCTCAGCGATGCCCAACGGCGCTATGCCGAGACCCAGTACACGTTGTTCCGCCAGTGGTACAAAAACTGGTCGACCGAACAGAACGTCGCCTGACCTCACCCTGACTGCGCCCGCTGTGAAACCGCCCGGTTTTGCAGTCAGGGCCACTTTTTTCCAGGAAGCGCCATGACTCTGCCTGCTGCACATAACCCGCACGACAACGCGGACATTGCCGTGGTCGGCGCCGGCATCATCGGCGTCGCCTGCGCCTTGCGGCTGGCACGCCAGGGCCTGCGGGTGGTGGTCATCGACCAGCAAGACCCTGGCCGGGGCGCCTCGTTTGGCAATGCCGGGCATCTGGCGACCGAACAGGTGTTCCCAATCGCAGACCTGTCCATCCTCAAGCGCCTGCCCACCATGCTCATGGACCCGATGGGCCCGCTGCGCCTGGACTGGAAATACCTGCCGCGCGCCCTGCCCTGGTTCACGCGCCTGTTGCTGAACCTGCGCCATGCCCCCTTCCAGCGGACCGTCGCCGGCCTGCGCGCACTCAACGAAAGCAGCCTGGGCGCCTGGCACCGACTGCTGGAGGACATTGCCCGCCCCAATCTGCTGCGCGAAGACGGCTCGTTGCTGGTGTTCGAACGGGCCGACTCGCATAAAGCAATCGAAGCGCTACAAGCACGGATGCGCCATCAACACGTACCGATCGACTACTGGCACGCCAACGCGGTGCGCGAGGCGGCGCCACAACTCAGCGAGCGAATTCAGGGCGGTCTGTTCTTCCCGCGCACCGGGCATTTTCTCGACCCTTACCGGGTGGTCTGCGAACTGGTCCATGCCGCCAAAGCCTGCGGCGTGCACTTCCTCAAGCAACAGGTCCTGGGCGCACACCTGCAGGAGCACGGTGTCTCGCTCATCACCGACCAGGGCCGTTTCACCGCCCGCCAGACCCTGATCGCCTGCGGTGCTCACTCCGCGAAGCTGACGGCAGCGCTGACCGGCAAAAAAGTACCGCTGGATACCGAGCGCGGTTATCACCTGATGTTGCCCCATGAACACGGGCGGTTGCCGTTCGCCGTCACCTCGCTGGAGCGCAAGTTCATCATGACCCCGATGGACGATGGCCTGAGATTGGCCGGCACCGTCGAGTTCGCCGGCCTCGAGCGAGCTCCGCTGATGGAGCGTGCCTGGCAGTTGCACCGATTGAGTGAAGGCCTGTTCAAGCGTGACTTGAACGCTGAGGCGGCCACGCCGTGGATGGGGTTTCGCCCGTCCTTGCCGGATTCCCTGCCGATCATCGACCGGGTGTGCGACGGCAAGGTGCTGCTCGCCTTCGGTCACCAGCACCTGGGGCTGACGCAGGCGGCGGTCACTGCCGAACTCATCGCGCAACTGGCTTCGCCCGCGCCTCATCCCCATGGATTGCCGGCGATTGCGCCCTACAGACTGGATCGATTCTGAAGATCACCCGCCGCCGGGCGGGTGTGGCAAGTTTCAAGCACTGGCATACACTGCGTACACCCCATGCAAACGAATGACTGTTCAACGGATCGTCAGGTCCTCGGCAATCCGGGCATCCCGTAATGATCTGGGTGAAGCCAACATGAAAACGGTCACGGCCCTTTTCACCTGTCTGCTCGCTGCCAGCGTGTGCGCGGCGGCGAGCACCTGCGCCCACGCTGCGTCCCCTCCCGGCATCGACTGCGCCAAGACCAGGGTGGCCGTCGAAAAGCTCATCTGTCGTGACCCACAACTGACGCAGATGGATATCGAACTGACGCGTCTTTATCGCCTGGCGCTCACCGATGAACGTTCAGTTCCGCCCCCGGACAAAGTCATCATCGACCAGCAGTTCTGGATCGATGCCCGCAATGGGTGTGCCTCGGGACCGGAGCAAAAGATGTGCATCATCCGCAGTTATGCCGAGCGTGCGCACCAACTGCGCCAAGGCTCGGCCATCGTGAGAACCAAGGATCCAGACCGACTCACCGAAGGCCCGCTGGCGTATCGCTGCGCAGGGTTCAACGCGCTGATTGCCGCCACCTTCTTCAGCACGCAACCGGGTGTCGTGTACCTGAAATGGGCCAACACCGCGATCACCCTGAATCAGGTGCCGAGCGAGTTGGGCACCCGCTACACCGGCAAGGATTACCAGGGCAACTACAGCTTCTGGCAGGACGGCGGCGTAGTGCTTTTCCAGAAGCCAGGCTCACGGGAAATGAGTTGTACGGTCGAGCCGGTCGGCTGATATCGCTGCCTTCAAACCACCCCGACTTCCACCCTCCCACCGTTCAACCGCACCGGCCAGACCCGCAAACGCTGTTGCGGATACTCTAGGCAACCGCCGTCCGCCAGCCGGAAATGCTGTTTGTAGATCGGCGAGGCCACCACCAGATCACCCTTGATGCTGCCAATCAGGCCGCGACCGATGACATTCGCCCCGGATTGCGGGTCATGGTTGTCGATGGCGTAGAGGGTCTGCCCCTCGGCTGCGGGCAGGTAGAACAGCGCCACTTGTGCGCCGTCCAGCCAGACGACGACGCCGGAGTTGCTGACCAGGTCCTGTTGCTCGCAGACGGTTTGCCAGGCGCCGGTGTTTTCCTGGGGCGCGCTGCGTCGGGTAGTGGGCTGGCTCATCAGGCAATCTCCTCGGTGACAGGGATAAGGTTGAGTTCGGCGGCCATGATCGGGCGCCGTTGGCCGCGCTCCTGGACAAAGTGGATGTCCGGGTCCGGGCGTTTGTCGTTGACGAAGGTGCGGAAGCGCTTAAGTTTTTCCGGGTCTTTGAGGGCGTTGGCCCACTCGCATTCATAGCGGTCGACCACCAATTGCATCTGCGATTCGAGCTCTTCGCCCAGGCCGAGGCTGTCGTGGATGATCACGTCCTTGAGGTAGTCGAGACCGCCCTCCAGGCTTTCGCGCCATACCGAGGTGCGCTGCAATTTGTCGGCAGTGCGGATGTAGAACATCAGGAAACGGTCGATGTAGCGGATCAGGGTTTCATCGTCGAGGTCGGTGGCGAACAGCTCGGCGTGACGCGGGCGCATGCCGCCGTTGCCGGCGATGTAGAGGTTCCAGCCTTTCTCGGTGGCGATCACGCCGACGTCTTTGCTCTGGGCTTCGGCGCATTCACGGGTGCAACCGGACACCGCGAACTTGAGCTTGTGCGGCGAGCGCAGGCCCTTGTAGCGGTCCTCGATGGCCAACGCCATTTTCACGCTGTCCTGCACGCCATACCGGCACCAGGTGCTGCCGACGCAGGACTTCACCGTGCGAGTCGATTTGCCGTAGGCATGCCCGGTTTCGAAACCGGCTTCGATCAGCTCGGCCCAGATGTCCGGCAACTCGTGCAACTGCGCGCCAAACAGGTCGATCCGTTGGCCGCCGGTTATTTTGGTGTAGAGGTCGTATTTCTTCGCCACCACGCCGATGGCGATCAGTTTGTCGGCGGTGATCTCGCCGCCGGGAATGCGCGGCACCACCGAATAGGTGCCGTTTTTCTGCATGTTGGCCATAAACGTGTCGTTGGTGTCCTGCAACGGCACCAATGAGGCGTCCATGATCGGCTGGTTCCAGCACGATGCGAGGATCGAGCCCACCGCCGGTTTACACACGTCGCAACCGGTGTGGCCACGGCCATGTTTGGCCAACAGTTCTTCGAAGGTGATCACCCCTTCTACCCGTACCAATGCGTAAAGCTCCTGACGGGTATAGGCGAAGTGTTCGCACAGGCTTTTGTCGACGCTGACGCCACGGGCAATCAGCTCATGCTCGAACACCTGCTTGAGCAACCCGGCACAACCGCCGCAGCCGGTGCAGGCCTTGGTTTGCGACTTGAGCAGGCCGAGGTCGGTGCAGCCACCGTCAATGGCCGAGCAAATGGAACCCTTGGTGACGTTGTGGCACGAGCACACCGTGGCCGATTCGGGCAACGCGCCCGGGCCCAGGGTCGGCGCGCCTTCGGACGATGGCAGAATCAGGCTGGCGGGTTCCACCGGCAAGGCAATCGCGTTCTGCATGTATTGCAGCAGCGTGTCGTAATAGCTGTTGTCGCCGACCAGCACCGCACCGAGTACGTGCTTGCCCGTCGCGTCCACCACCAATCGGCGGTAGCTGGCGGTGGTTTCGTCGATGAATTGATAACTGCGCGAGCCCGGCGTGCTGCCGTGCGCATCGCCGATGGAACCGACGTCGACGCCCAGCAGCTTGAGCTTGGTCGACATGTCCGCGCCCATGAACGGCTCGGCAGCTTCGTTGCAAAGCCGTGCGGCAACACCCAGCGCCATCTGGTAGCCCGGGGCGACCAGGCCAAAAATGCTGCCGTTCCACGCGGCGCATTCACCGATGGCATAGATGTTCGGATCGCTGCTCAGGCAGTGGTCGTCAACCACCACGCCGCCACGCGGACCGACTTCCAGCGAGCACTGGCGGGCCAAGGTGTCTTGGGCGCGGATACCGGCGGAAAACACGATCAGGTCGGCTTCCAGAAATTCGTCATTGGCGAAATTCATCCGGTAGCGATATTCCTCGCCAGGGCTGATCGATTGAGTGCCACGCGACAGGTGCACGCCGACGCCGAGGCGTTCGATCTGAGCCTTGAGTGCACGACCGCCCTGCTCGTCCAGCTGCACCGGCATCAAGCGCGGGGCGAATTCCACCACGTGAGCTTCCAGGCCCAGGCTTTTCAGGGCATTGGCGGCTTCCAGACCGAGCAAGCCACCACCGACGACCACTCCACGTCGGGCATTGGACGCAGCGGCACGGATGGCATCGAGGTCCTCTAGGGCGCGGTACACCAGGCGCGAATCGCCCTCGGCGCCTTCGATCGGCGGCACAAACGGGTAGGACCCGGTGGCCAACACCAATTTGTCGTAAGCGACGCAGCCTTGCGCGGTGATCACCTGGCACCGGGCGCGGTCGATTTCCAGGACCGGCACACCCAAGTGCAAGGTGACGCCCGGGGTCTGGTACAACGAGGCTTCACCCAGGGCGAGCGACTCGGCATCACGTCCGGTGAAATATTCGGAAAGGTGCACGCGGTCGTAGGCGCGCATCGGCTCCTCGCTGAAAACATGCAGCCGATAGTGATCAAGGGCACCGCGCTCGATCAGCTGTTCGACACAATGATGTCCGACCATGCCGTTACCGATCACGATCAGCGTTTGCAGCTTGTTCAACGCGGCGACATTGGAATTCATAAGAAGTACCCGACTAAGCCCATCACGGTTCAAAAAGCAAAAAAAAACGCCTGAAACCTTGCGGTTCCAGGCGTCTTTGCCTGTTCTTTTGCGGTGTTGAAACCAGACGTCTATGCCTGACCCACCGATGTTGCCCACGAATCGATCGTCGTTGACCGAGGGGGCTGCCCACTCGACTGCGCTCACGGTGGGCCTGATCAATGTAATGCAGCGATTGTGCCAAGCGCTGAATGTCAGTATTTTACCGCGCCTTCCGGGGCTTTACGCAGATGAACGTTGCGCTTTCTGCCTTGGCTTAGTGCATGCCGGCCCACGAAAGCTTTATAAAAGTGCATTACAGATACCAGCGATACTCCCGCGCACTGATCTCCTGCATGAACGCCAGATGATCCTGGCGCTTGTTCTCGCAATACACGTCCACGAACTCCGCTCCCAGCCCTGCGCGCAGCTGCGGTTGATGCTGCATGGCGCGCACCGCTTCGAGCATCTCCAGCGGGAAGTCGACCCCACTGTTGCGGTCTTCATTGAGCGGCGGGATCGGTTCGTTGCCTGCTTCCAGGCCCTGTTCGAGTCCCACCAGAATCGCCGCCAGCACCAGGTACGGGTTGGCATCGGCACCGGCCAGGCGATATTCGATGCGCAGGTTTTTCGCATCCGATTCCGGAATGCGCAGGCACGCATCACGATCCTCAAAGCCCCAGCTCGCCCGGGTGGCGATGTTGGTGGTGCCGCCCAAACGGCGAAAGGCGTTCTGATTTGGCGCGAAGATCGGCATGCAATGCGGCAGCAATTCCAGGCAGCCGGCCACGGCATGGCGCAGTGACTGCTGCTGGTTCGCCGCGAGGAGGTTATTACCGGCGGCGTCATACAGGCTGACGTGCACATGCATGCCGCTGCCCGGGTGCTGCAAGTAAGGCTTGGCCATGAAGCTGGCGCGGTAACCGTGTTTCAGGGCAACGCCACGGGTGCTGCGACAGAACAAGGCCGCCCAGTCCGCTGCGCGCAAGCCATCATCTAGATGCCCGAAATTGATCTCGAACTGGCCCGGACCGAGTTCGGCGGTGATCACCGTGGTGTCGATGCCTTGGGCCCGCGACGCCTCGACCATCTCGTCAAGCACCGGCGCAAAGCGTGACAGGCGCTCAATGTGCATGTTCGGTTGATCGTCGGCATCGTCGGTCAGGCCATCCCGGGGGAATTGCGGCAGTCCGTCGCGCAGCTTTTTATCGAACAGATAGAACTCCAGCTCGAACGCCACCACCGGATGGATGCCTTTGCCCGAGAGCCGGTCCAACACCTGCGCCAACACCTGGCGCGGTTCGAACACGATCGGCTGCTCGGTGCCGTCCGAGGTGATGAGCATTTGCCCCAGCGGTTGTGCTTCCCAGCTCACCGGCTTGAGCGTTCCGGGCACCAGGCGGCGCAGCGCATCCGGGTCACCGTCGTTAAAGCAGTAGTCGCCAATCTTGAACAAACCGCCTTGCACACCGAGCAGCACACAGTTTTGCGGCAGTTTCAGCGCGCTGCCGGCCGCGACCTTTTCCAGCATCTCCACGGGATAGCGCTTGCCGTAAAAGTGCCCCGGAATATCCAGGGAAATCAGGTCGACATAACGTACATCAGGGTAGCGTTGGCGAAAGGCGTGCACCTCGGCCAGCAGATCAGCGTCCATCATGGTTGGTCCTATTGTGATGATCAGGTGTAGACCCAGAGCACTCGCGTGAGGTGCTCGGAGAGGTTTCCGTAGCGGCAACGGGTATGGCTGTCGAACTGAAAGCTGTCGCCAGCGTGCAAGGTGACGGCCTCGTCATCGCCCAACCACAGCGTCAACTCGCCTTCGAGCACGTAGCCGCCCTGCTCCGAACTGTCACTCAAGTGCCGCTCGCCACTGCTGGCACCGGCTTCGAGGTGACTTTCGAGCATGGAAAACGACGCGCGCATTTTCGGCGACACCAGAATGTCGGTGATGCCATTGGCGTAATACAGCGTGCGGCGTTCGTCCGGTCGGGTGACCCACGGCAGTTCCTTGGGTTTGGGCAGGCTGTAGAAATAGGTGGTCGGCACGCCCAGGGTTTCGCTGATCGCCGTCAGGTCGGCCACGGTGGGTCGTGACAGGCCGCGTTCGACCTGTGAGAGAAAGCCAACGGAACGACCGATCTGGTCAGCCAGATCCTTCAAGGTGTACTTCTTGTGCTTGCGCAGATCGTGAATAAGGATCGCCAGCGCGGCGATTTCTTCTTGCTTGTTCATGCCTGGATTTCCGCCAAGTGATTCATCAAATGCTGTCGCGCAGTCGATACCACGCCTTGCCGATGGCTTCCAGCGGCGCCGCCAGGTATTTACCGCCGGGGAAGCTGGGGTTACTCAAGCCCTGATACAACGCCAGTTCATCGCTCTGGCCGAGAATCGCGTCGGACACGGCGCGGGCGGCGGCCAGCGTGGGCAGCACGCCATGCCCGGAATACCCCTGAAGCCAGTAGCGATCACCCTGGCGGCCAATGTCCGGGGTGCGTTTGAGTGTCAGGTCGATGTGCCCGCCCCAGGCGAACTCCAGCTTCACGCCTTTGAGCTGCGGGAAAACCCGTTCCAGAAACGGCCGGGTTGCGCCGGCAATGTCCCTGGGCATACCGCCCAGATACGTGCAGCCACCGCCGAACAGCAGGCGGTTGTCCGGCGTGCGACGGAAATAGTCGAGGACGAATTGGTTGTCGGTGACGCAGACATTGCTCGGCAACAGCGCCGTGGCCTGCTCGGCCGTCAGGGGCGCGGTGGCGACTTGATAAGTGCCCACCGGCAACACGCAACTGGCCAGCTGTGGGTCGAGCTGGTCGAGATAGGCATTGCAGGCCAGCACCAGCACATCCGCGCGAATCGATCCGCGTTCGGTGTTTACCAGGAATTGGCCGCCCTCCTCTCGATAACTCAGCGCCTTGCTTTGTTCATGGATACGGCCGCCCGCACGCTCGATGGCCGCGGCCAGGCCGAGGGCCAGTTTGAGTGGGTTAAGGTGCGCGCCTTCAGGGTCATAAAGCCCGGCCTGATAGCGCTCGCTGGCCACCCATTCCGGCAACTGTTCACGGCGGATGAACTGCAAGCCGTCGTGGCCCCACTTGTGACTGGCTTCGTGCTGCCACTCGGTCAGCAGACCGACCCGACGGGGCATCACCGATGTCCACAAATGGCCTGCGCGGTAGTCACAGTCGAAACCATGGCGAGCCGGCAACTCACGCAGCTCTTTCGCGGCCCAGCGCATGCCATCCCACAACCGCCGCGCGCGTTCGTGGCCCAGCGCTGCTTCCAGCGGCGGCATGTCGCACGACCAGCCGAGAATAGCCTGCCCGCCATTGCGCCCCGAAGCTGCCCAAGCCACTCGGCTGGCTTCCAGCAGCGTCACCCGCTTACCAGCCAAAGCCAGGCGCAACGCAGTATGCAGGCCGCTAAAACCGGCACCGATGATAACGATCTCGGTGTTTTGCTCACCAGCAAGCGCCGGTCGGGTGGTCAGGCGATCAGCGCAACTGTGGGCGTAATAGCTGGCGACATGCTGCGTGGACTGCTGAAACATACAAGCCTCATGAAATTATCTTTTTATAATTTCATGAAAAACTACAGCATTAATTTCATGCAGGCAACTCAGGTGTGCGGCGATTTATGCCACGGGTAGCCTTGGGCGCTGAGTTGAAAGGCGTAATCGAACAGACGCTTCATGTACTCGCCATCGAATTTCTGATTGCGCGGACAGATAAAATCCGCGCCGATGTACGCCAGATTGAAGTCTGCGCCATCCTGCTGGGCGATCCGGTAAATGTGATTGAGGTCGCTGATCCCCTGGGTCTGGATCAAGGTGCTGATGGCTCGCCCGCCGATGCTTAAGGTCCGGCGCTTGGTGCCGGACCACTGCGGTTCCAGTTTGCCGTTGCGAATGACATAGAAGTGTCGGGCCCGGCGGATACGCGCGCCGGCCACACTGTTCAGCGCCATCACGGTGCCCGGCGGATAAAGGAACACCTGGGTGAGGACGCCTCCGTCCACGTGCATTTCCTGAAACTGTTGGCCGTCGACCTCCACATCGATCATGACCGGTGAAACGGCACCGGGAATGCTCATCGACGCGATCATGATGTTGCGGAACAGGTGCAGCGCTCCCGGAGCTCCGCTGGAAGCAATCGCACCCATGTTCCAGGTGACGGGCCGCCCGGCATCGAGGTCGGTGGTGCCGATCATCAGTAGCCGTCCCTTGGCGTACTGCGCCGCGATGGCCGCCAGCACGTCGGCGGTGATGTACTTGGCAATGAGGCGCGCCAGGGGCTTGCTGTCCGAGATGCCGTCGCTGGCCAGACGGGTCAACACACTTCGCGCATGGAAAACGTCTTTCGGACCGATTGCGCTGCAGATCCCCAGGATGACCGGGTCATACTCAGGCCCCAGGTAAGCGAACGGAGCGACCAGGGCACCTGCGCTGATGCCGGTGACGACTTTGAAAGCCGGTCGGCTCCCATGCAAGGTCCAGCCGGCGATGATACCCGCGGCGAAGGTGCCGGCGTCGCCGCCCCCCGAAATGGCCAGATAGTAGGCCAGTGGCAGCGCGTCGGTCGGCAAGTCTTTGTCGGCGAGCGCCTCGACCTCGCGATCGTTGGCCAGGCTCGCATCCACGATGAACGCCGTCAGGTCCCGGTCCAGCCAGTAGCGCGCATTCGGGATGCCCGGGATGACCGCTTGTTCCGTCAGCTCTTGCGGCACCGCATCACGGCGTTGCAGGCACCCTTCGCGCAACATGTTCATCGTTGAGGCGCTGGGCCTGGGCAGAAATGGTTTCACAACGCCTCCTCCGTTCCCTGCCATCGACAGAGCGCACTCGACTGACTGGGTGAAAACTGGCCTGCGCCATCATGCGCGCGCCCAAAAAACCATGACTACTTTTCAGTCAGGCGGCGGTCTCCTGAAGACCAGCAGTTTGCCGGTGGCTCGCTGCACCACCTTGTCATTCTGATTGAGGGTTTCCATGAACATCGTCACCACGCCCCGGTCGGGCTTGGAGCTGGACGGGTCGATGGCCTGCACGGTGCATTGCAGGCGCAACAAGTCATCGGGGTAAGTCGGCGTCGGCCAGCTCAGCTCGATGCCCAACCCGATGATGCCGTCCGCCAGCGGCACGCTGTCCACCAACAGCTTCATGGTCAGGGCGGCGGTGTTCCAGCCACTGGCGGCCAGGCCCCGGAAAAGGCTCAACTCGGCGGCTTCAGGGTCGAGGTGAAACGGTTGCGGGTCGTATTCCTGGGCGAAGGCCAGCATCGATGCTCGATGGACACGCAGGCTGTCGCTTTCGAACTGCTGACCCAGTCTCAGGTCATCGAGGTAGAGTTTTTCCCAGGCATGTACGGTCATGATTGATCCCTCCGCAGCGCATCAGGAATAGCCGATTTCGCTGATATCGATGGCCACCAGCAAGGCATCCATGTCGGCCTGACCGTCCTTCCCGCGTCGGTAGGCACGACGCTTGCCGGGCATGCGCAGCCCGTCAGCCTCGATGTAGTCAGACACGTACTGGGCGGCAGGCATACCACCACTGACGTCTACGTTGTAGTCGTGTCGTCTCAGCAGGAAGTCTTGGCCGAAGTAGAAATCCTGTTCGGCGCAGTGCGTGGCGATGCGCTCGGGAAAGCGCACCCGCAAGCGGCGCCAGCGCTGTGCGCTTTCTTGCCAGGGTTCGATTTCCTCGGTTACCACACCCGGCAAGGCGAACAGGAAAGGCATGGTCAGGTAGGACCAGAGCGCATACCCGTTGAAGTACGCGCGATGCAGTGGATCCCACGGGGTGTTTTCGGTGTGGTCGCGGAAGGATTCCCTGGGCGCCTGGCGCTCGGCGATTACCTGCCCGTCCGTGGTTTCGATAGCGATTCTGTCGGGTGAATAGGCTGTTCGTTTATCCGGGCCACCAAAGGGGGACACCGAGGCTTTCTGTTCATGCAGCCAAACGGTCATTTGCCGAGGGGCGCTGTCTTGGGTCAGCCCTTTCGCGCCCCAGAGCGAGCCACCGGTCACGAGGGTGGCGCGCACGGTATTGAAGCTGCTCCAGCGGTCCAGACCACCATGGGCGATCAGCACCTGATCCAGCAGTGGACGATCCTGCGCATTCACAGTGGCGGCCCTCCAGTTTCCGGTGGTCGATCCTGCACCCACTGCCAGAATAATTGATAGCCGACGGCAAGAACCACCGGCCCGATGAACAGCCCGATGATGCCGCTGGTGACCATGCCGCCCAACGCGCCAATCAGCACCACCGGCATCGGCACATCGACACCGCGCCCCAGCAACAAGGGTTTGAGGACATTGTCCACCAGGCCGGCAATGAACACATAGATGGCGAAAATAATGGTCACGGTGCTGGCGCCTTCGGTGGCAAAGACGAAGCCAATCACCGGCAGCGTAATCAGCGTCACCGGCAACTGCATGATGCCGAGCAGCAGCACCGCCAGGGCCAGCAGACCGGCACCGGGCACGCCCTTGAGAACAAAACCGAGGCCCACCAGCAGCATCTGGATGAACGCGATGCCGACTACGCCCAGCGCCACCGCCCGGATGGTGGCAGTGCACAGTTCGGCGATTTTCGGCCCCCGGGCCGGACCGCTGACTCGCGAGGCAATTTGGACTGCGGCGCGGCTGCCGCCTTCGCCATGGGCCATGAAAATACCGGCAATGATCAAGGCAAAGATGAACGTCAGGAAACCCATGCCAACGCCCGCGAGTTTGCCCAACAGGCCCAGACTGACGTGTTTGATTTGCGGTACGTATTTCGCGGTCAGGTCGGGAAGATCGGTTGAGGCTTGAAGCCACAGATCAGAGAGTGGCTGGCCCACCACCGGCCAACTGGCAACGGACTCGGCCGGCGGTGGAATGTGAAAACCGCCGCCCTTGACGACTTCCATCGCCCGTTCGACCGAATCGGCAATCGAGGTGCCCAGCAGGTAGATCGGCACCATCAGGATGACGATGGCGATCAGAATGATCAGCGTCGCGACGTGCCCTGGTTTGTGGCTCCCCCTGAGTCGCTCTTGCAGCGGATAGAGGGTGATCGCGAGGATCAGCGACCACAGCATCAAGTCGCGGAACGGGCTGAAGATTTCGAAACAAAAAAGCACGAGAACCGCGATCAACCCGGCGCGAATCAGTACATCGAGCAGGGTGCGGGTGAGCGTTTTCTCGGTAAAGGGCGTGGGCTCCACGGATGCCTCCTTGCAGATCACTGCAACGGTAGCGGATCGGTTAGCCCAGCATAGACGCTCAATACCCGGCGCGAGACCTCAACGCAGTTTCAATGGATCGACCAGTCCGGCGGCAATGGCCATGCCCACCAGGTCCGGCAGGGTGTTGGCCTGCATGCGCTTCATCACACGCGAGCGATACAGGTCGACGGTTTTTGCGCTGACCCCCAGTTGCTCGGCGATTTCCCGGGTGGTGTAACCCTGCACCAGCGGCAGCAAGACATCGCGCTCGCGGGGGGTCAGTGTCAGCAAACGGGCCTGCAAGGCGTCATGGCCCTGATTGCCCGAACGGTTGGCCGCGCAGTTGCTCAGCGCCTGTTGCACGCTGTCCAGCAACAACTGCTCGTTGTAGGGTTTTTCGATGAAGTCATGGGCGCCGGCCTTGAACGCGCGCACCACGATGGGCACATCGGCGTGGCCACTGACGAAGATGATCGGCAGGTTCAGCTCCCGAGCGCGCATTTCTTCCTGCACGTTCAACCCGCCCATGCCGGGCATGCGCACATCCAGCAGCACGCAGGCGTCGAGCGTGGCATCACAGGCACTGAGAAACTCCACGCCACTGGTGAACGGCAAGGCCTTGAGCCCGACCGATTCCAGCAGCCAGACCGTTGAATCGAGCATGCCCTGGTCATCATCGACCACATACACCACGTGCTCCGTCACACCTGCCATTGCATTATTCCTGTTGTTGTTTTGTTGGGCCGGCAAGCGGCAAGCGGCAACCCATCAGCAGCCCGACCGGTTGGCGCTGGGCCTGCAATTCACCGCCGAAACCTTCGATGATGCTGCGGCTCATGGACAAGCCAAGGCCCAGGCCATCGGCCTTGCTGGTATAGAACGGGGTAAATATCTGCTCCAGTTCGGGCTCACTGACGCCCGGCCCCTGGTCTTGCACGCGGATTTCCACGGTGGCACCACCGCCCTGCTCCGCCGTCATCACGATTAGCGATGGCTGCCCCGGATGTTGTTCGCGGTTGGCGTCGATGGCATTGCGCAACAGATTGAGCAGCACCTGCTCCAGCAACACCCGGTCGGCATAAACGGGCGGCAGATTATCCGGCAGTCGATCCTCGATTGTCACTTGGCAATTGCTCGCCTCCCAGGCACACAAACGCACGGCCTCACGGGCGACATCGGTAAAATTCAGCGCCTGCATGCGCCGCTGGCCTTTGCGCAGAAACGCCCGTAACCGCTTGATCACTTCAGAGGCATGGGTGGCGTGAAGGGTGATGCGTTGCAGCCCTTGGGCCACTCGTTCGGCGGCCTGGGGATTGGAATCGAGCGTCTGTAGATAGCGCTGGCTGGCATTGGCGTAATTGACCACGGCGGCCAGTGGCTGGTTGATTTCGTGGGCAATGCCCGAGGCCAGTTCCCCCAGCGTGACCAACCGTGCGGT
The DNA here is from genome assembly GCF_900095275.1 of Pseudomonas sp. UMAB-40. Classification (NCBI taxonomy): domain Bacteria; kingdom Pseudomonadati; phylum Pseudomonadota; class Gammaproteobacteria; order Pseudomonadales; family Pseudomonadaceae; genus Pseudomonas; species Pseudomonas sp. UMAB-40. Next base: position 348,012 of record NZ_LT607552.1, on the reverse strand, counting down.
GTGCGCCAGTTCGTCTTGATGGCGGCGCTGCTGCACCTCGCGCAATTCACGCTCGGTCATGTCCCGGGCGACCAAGGAATAGTAGCGCTCGCCACCGGCCGAACGGTGCGCCAGCAGCACCAGCGACACCGGCACCGAAGTGCCCCCACCGGGGGGCTGCAACCGTGCATCGGTGCTCCACACGCCGTCGCGTTCAGCGCTGCTCCAGCCATCACGTTGAAGGCGCGTCAGGTCAGCGTTGGCGAATAACTGCGCCAGGGCCGGCATCGGTTGTTGCTCGTCGATATCGAGGATGCGCCGTGCGGCCGGGTTGAGGTACGTGACTTGCCCGTCAGGGTCGATGAACAACACCGGATCGGTGTTGGCCTCGACCACTTCCGCCAGGCGCCGCTTGTTCTCTTCGGCCTGCACCCGGGCCGTGATGTCCCGGGACACGCTGACCACTTCAACCACCGCACCGGTGTAGGTTTCACGGATCGCCCGGCTGGCGGTTTCGAACCACAGGTAATGCCCGGCACGGTGGCGAATGCGGTAGGTCATGGTGTGATAACCGTCCTGCTCCAGCGCGTCCCGCGCACGCTGCACAAGGTTGGCGAGGTCCTGGCCGTGGAACAGACCCTGGGCCATTTGCCCGCGCAGTTCTTCCGGCCAGTAGCCGAGCAATGTCCAGGACGCCGGCGAGGCATCGAGAAAACGCCCGTCCGGGGTGTGCCGGGAAATCAGGTCGGTGGTGTTCTCGATGATCAGCCGGTACAGCCGCCGAGCCGTGGCGGCTTCGCGCTCGGCCAGCACCTGTGCCGTGGCGTCGCGGCAACGGGCGAGCACGCGGTTGTCCTGGGGGTCGGGGATAAATGTCCAGATCAGAATCTGCGCCTCGAACTGAGCTTCGACCCCTTCGATGGCACGTTGCTGGTCGAGGCAGGCGCGCACCAACACGCGATGATTGACCGGCAGAAAACCCAGCACGTCCGTCAACGGCTTTTCCGCGAGCAAGGCCAGCAGCGCCGCGTTGAACTCCAGCGGCCGGCCCTGCGCATCGAGCAACAGACTCGGTTGCGGATCGTGCCCCAACAGCGGCGACCCCCGCAGCATGCCGTTGACACTGCTGAGCAAGGTGGTCAACAAATCCTGCACCCAACCCAGCCAGTCCAGGCTCACGCCGTCGCAGACCTCCACCAGCAACAGGCCTGCCTGCCCCGCCTGCAAGGCCAGATCAAACACCTGGCCATGGCTGATAGCGGCACGGCGCAACCGGCCGGACAGCCAGCAATCGAGTTGCCGGACCTGGGCCAGGTCCAGGCGCCCGGTCTCGCCCAGCCGATCAAACAGCAGCTGATCGCTGGCCAGCGACGGATCGCCCAGGCCCGGCGGAAAATGCTGGGCGGCACCTTCGTGGCTGTAAATGCGCGCAGTGGGTTGCCAGCTCAGGTAAACCGCCCGGCGTACCTCGGGACATTCCTGCAACGCACGGCACAACGCATCCGCCCGAGCAGCCAGGGAAACGCCCTCGCGCTGCAGGCGCAACCAGCTGTGCAATCGAACGGGAGTCAGGGTCATCACAGGTCCGCGTTGTCGGGGGAGCCAAGAATATACCGGCGCTAGAGGTATCGCCGCACTCATTTGGAACCAGAAGAATCAAATATAGTACATATACTATACTGCGTAGGTTGTACTTCCATATCAATGGCGGATTGTTATATAAAGCAGACCGGACATAAAAGGATGGCCTCAGCGGCTACGCTGAACAGGCCATCCATAGAGCTAACAATCAGCCACCGAGTACCCGTCATGTCGATCTATGAACAAGGGCTAGGCCCTTCGGCTGTCAATCACATTGCCTTGTCTCCGCTCAGCTTCATCGAGCGCACTGCCAGCGTTTACCCCCACTACCCGGCCGTGATCCACGGTTCGATCCGTCGTACCTGGGCGCAGACCTACACCCGTTGCCGGCGCCTGGCCTCGGCGCTGGCTGGTCGCGGCATTGGCAAGAACGACACGGTGGCGGTGATGCTGCCCAACATTCCTGAGATGCTTGAAGTGCATTTCGGCGTGCCGATGATCGGTGCGGTACTCAACCCGCTCAATGTGCGCCTGGATGCCGAAGCCATTGCCTTCATGCTGCAGCACGGTGAAGCCAAGGTGCTGATCACCGACCGCGAATTCCATGACGTGATTCACGCGGCCATCGGCATGCTCGATCACCCGCCGCTGGTCATCGACGTCAATGACCCGGAATACGGCGAAGGCAAGGCCGTCAGCGATCTGGACTATGAAGCGCTACTGGCCGAAGGCGACCCGGATTACGCTTGGCAATGGCCGGACAACGAGTGGCAAGCCATCTCGCTGAACTACACCTCCGGTACCACCGGCAACCCGAAAGGCGTGGTTTACCACCATCGCGGCGCGTACCTGAACTCGCTGGGCAACCAGATGACCTGGGCCATGGGCAACCATCCGGTGTACCTGTGGACCCTGCCGATGTTCCACTGCAACGGTTGGTGCTACCCGTGGATCATCACTGCAATGGCCGGTGTGCATGTGTTCCTGCGCCGCGTCGATCCGCAGAAAATCCTCACGCTGATCCGCGAGCACCAGATCACGCACCTGTGTGCTGCGCCTATTGTGCTCAATGCATTGGTCAACATGCCGGAATCGGCAAAAGCGGCCATCGATCACCCGGTCAATGCCATGGTTGCCGGTGCTGCACCGCCCGCCAAAGTCATCGGCGCCGTGGAAGAAATGGGCATCAAGGTCACCCACGTCTATGGGCTGACCGAAACCTACGGTCCAGTAACCCTCTGCGCCTGGCATGCCGAATGGGATGAGTTACCGCTGGACGAACGGGCACAGATCAAATCCCGTCAGGGCGTGCGCTACCCGACACTTGAAGGCGTGATGGTCGGCGACTCGAAGACGCTGGAACCCACCCCGCGGGACGGTCAGACCATCGGTGAGATCTTCATGCGCGGCAACACCGTGATGAAGGGCTACCTGAAAAACCCGACCGCCACCGCCGAAGCGTTCGAAGGCGGCTGGTTCCACACCGGCGATCTGGCGGTGTGTCATCCCGATGGTTACGTCGAGATCAAGGACCGACTCAAGGACATCATCATTTCCGGTGGCGAGAACATTTCCACCATCGAACTGGAAGGCGTGCTGTATCGCCATCCGGGTGTGATGGAAGCGGCCGTGGTCGCCCGTCCCGATGAAAAATGGGGAGAAACGCCTTGTGCATTCATCACCTTGAAGGCTGATCACCAGGACGTTCGCGAGGCCGACATCATCAGTTTCTGCCGCGAGCATCTGGCGGGTTTCAAAGTCCCGCGCACGGTGATCTTCACCCTGTTGCCGAAAACGTCCACCGGCAAGATCCAGAAGTACGTCCTGCGCGACAGGGCTAAAGCGCTCTAACCCGAACCGACGTTTTACCCACCCGGCGGCAGGTGTTTCATCTGCCGCTTCGGGCTCGTGCACGCCGAATTCAGCCCCGTCAAAACGCCTATAACAACAAATGTGGAGCCACCCATGATCGACATCCATTCAACCGATACCCAACGTTGCGAGCGCATTCGGACCAATCCGAAGTTCCTGCAATTAGTCAGCAGCCGTTCGCGTCTGGCCTGGTCGCTGAGTGCCGCCGTACTGGGCACCTACTACGCGTTCATGCTGGTGGTGGCGTTTGCCCCGCAATGGTTGCGTGCGCCGATCGCCGAGCATCGGATGTTGACCCTGGGCATGCCGGTGGGCGCGGCGATCATCATTTTTTCCTGGCTGCTGACCGGTTGGTACGTCTACCGCGCCAACACGCGTTTCGATGCACTGGGCGCCGCCATTCTTGAGGAGAGCAAGTGATGAACCTGCTTCGTAAGCTCATCCTCGCCGCTGCCGGGCTGTTGCCGGCCTCCATCGTCCTCGCCGCCCCGACCATGGGCGCAGTGGAAAAACAACCGCTGAACCTGCATGCGATCGGCATGTTCTTCGTCTTCGTGCTGGGCACCCTGGCGATTACCTGGTGGGCCGCACGGCAAACCAAATCGACGTCGGACTTCTACACCGCGGGCGGTGGCATTACCGGGTTCCAGAACGGTCTGGCGATTGCCGGTGACTACATGTCCGCTGCCACGCTGCTGGGGCTGTCCAGCCTGGTGTTCGCCAAGGGCTACGATGGCTTCATCTACACCATCGGCTTCTTCGTCGGCTGGCCGATCATCACCTTCCTGATGGCCGAGCGTCTGCGCAACCTGGGCCGCTATACCTTCGCCGACATCGTTTCCTATCGACTGGACCAGAACAAGGTGCGGATTTTCGCTGCGTTCGGTTCGCTGACGGTGGTGTGCTGCTACCTGATCGTGCAGATGGTCGGGGCCGGTCAATTGATCAAGTTGCTGTTCGGTCTCGACTACCCGGTTGCGGTGGTGATCGTCGGTGCGTTGATGCTGGTCTACGTGATCTTCGGCGGCATGATCGCCACCACCTGGGTGCAGATCATCAAAGCCGTGCTGTTGCTGGCAGGCGGCACCACCCTGGCGGTGATGGCCATGTCGCAGTTCGGTTTCAGCTACGAAACCCTGGCGGACAAAGCCGTCCAGGCCCATGCCAGCGGCTGGAACATCATGGGCCCGGGCTCGATGCTCGCCGACCCGATCAACACCGCCTCGATGTCGCTGGGCCTGGTGTTCGGGATTGCCGGTCTGCCGCACATCCTGATGCGTTTCTTCACCGTGCCTAACGCCAAGGAAGCGCGTAAGTCGGTGTTCTACGCCACAGGCTTTATCGGTTTCTTCTTCCTGGTTGTCTGCACCCTGGGCTTTGCCGCGATGGTCATCATCGGCACCGACCCGCAGTACTACGTCAACGGTGAAGTCGGCGGCGCCTTGATCGGCGGCGGCAACATGGTTGCCATGCACCTGGCCAAAGCAGTCGGTGGCAACCTGTTCTTCGGTTTCCTCTCGGCCGTGGCCTTCGCCACCATTCTGGCGGTGGTCTCCGGGCTGGCCCTGGCCGGTGCCTCGGCGATTTCCCATGACCTCTATGCCACGGTGTTCAAGAAAGGCAAGGCCAGCCAGAAACAGGAAATGCGCGTGACGCGCATGGCCACGGTGGGCCTGGGCATCATTGCGATTCTGCTGGGCATTCTGTTCGAGAAGATGAACGTCGCGTTTCTGGTGGGCCTGACCTTCGGCATCGCCGCGTCGACCAACTTCCCGGTGCTGATCATGGCCATGTACTGGAAAGGCCTGACCACCAAAGGCGCGATCCTCGGCGGTTTCGCCGGCCTGATCTGCGCACTGGTGCTGGTGGTCCTGTCGCCAGCGGTGTGGGTCACCGTGCTTGGTCACGCTCACGCGATCTTCCCCTACGACCACCCGGCGCTGTTCTCCATGCCGCTGGCGTTCTTCGTGATCGTGGTGGTGTCGAAGCTCGACCGCAGCGTGCGCGCCGACAAGGAGCGTGATGCCTACGCCGACCAGTTCGTTCGCGCTCAGACCGGGCTTGGCGCCGCCAGCGCTTCCGCTCATTGATTGAAAGGGCACGGCCCGTATTTACGCCGCCGTGCCCATCGCACAACCGTTCTATTGAGGTTCACGTTATGCCCGAATTCAACGCTCCGCTGCGCGACATGCGCTTCGTGCTGCATGAAGTGTTCGACGCCCCGGCCCTGTGGGCGCGCTTGCCGGCCCTGGCCGACACGGTCGACGCCGCCACCGCCGATGCCATTCTTGAGGAAGCGGCGAAAGTCACTTCGCACCTGATTGCGCCGTTGAATCGCAGCGGCGACGAAGAAGGCGCCCAGTGGCTCGAGGGTCAGGTCAGCACGCCGATCGGCTTCAAACAGGCTTATGCCACCTTCATCGAAGGCGGCTGGGTGGGCCTGTCCGGTAACGCCGATTTCGGCGGCATGGGCATGCCGAAGATGCTTGCCGTGCAGTTCGAAGAAATGCTCTACGGCGCCAACTCAAGCTTCGCCCTGTATTCGGCGTTGAGTTCCGGGGCCTGCCTGGCGCTGGATGCCCACGCCAGCGAGACCCTGAAAAATCTGTATTTGCCACCGATGTACGAAGGCCGCTGGGCCGGTTCCATGTGCTTGACCGAAGCGCATGCCGGCACCGACCTGGGGATCATCCGCACCCGCGCCGAACCCCGGGCCGACGGCAGTTTCAGCATCACCGGCAGCAAGATCTTCATCACCGGTGGCGATCAGGACCTGACCGAAAACATCATCCATCTGGTGCTGGCGAAACTGCCGGATGCGCCAGCCGGACCGAAAGGCATCTCGCTGTTCGTCGTGCCCAAGGTGCTGGTCAATGCCGACGGTTCACTTGGCGACGCCAATGCCGTGAGCTGCGGTTCGATCGAACACAAGATGGGCATCAAGGCTTCGGCCACCTGCGTGATGAACTTCGACGGCGCCAGCGGTTGGCTGGTCGGCGAAGCGAACAAAGGCCTGGCGGCGATGTTCACCATGATGAACTACGAGCGCCTGTCCATCGGCATTCAGGGCATCGGCTGTGCGCAAGCGTCCTATCAGAGCGCCGTGGCGTATGCCCGCGAACGTGTACAGAGCCGCGCACCGACCGGCGCGATTGCCCCGGACAAAGTGGCTGATCCGATCATCGTCCACCCCGATGTGCGCCGTATGCTGCTGAGCATGAAAGCCATGACCGAAGGTGGTCGCGCGTTTGCCAGTTATGTCGGGCAGCAACTGGACCTGGCGAAGTTTTCCGATGACGCCAAGGAGCGCGACAGCGCGCAAACCCTGGTCGCGCTGCTGACGCCAGTGGCCAAGGCGTTCTTCACCGACACCGGCCTGGAAAGCTGCATCAACGGCCAGCAAGTGTTCGGCGGTCATGGTTACATCCGCGAATGGGGCCAGGAGCAGTTGGTCCGTGACGTGCGCATCGCGCAGATCTACGAAGGCACTAACGGCATTCAGGCGCTGGACCTGCTCGGTCGCAAAGTGCTGGCCGACAGCGGCTTCGCGCTGCGTCAATTCACCGGGGAGATCCGTCGTTTCGCCCATCAGCCCAACGCGCCCTACTCCGTGCAGTTGTTCGATGCCGTGCAGCGTCTGGAAAACCTCAGCGACTGGCTGCAAGACCAGGCCGCCACGAACCGCAACGAAATCGGTGCTGCTTCGGTCGAGTATTTGCACCTGTTCGGTTACGTCGCCTACGCCTGGCTCTGGGCGCGCATGGCCCAGGTCGCGAAGAAAAAACTCAGCGAAGACCCAACGTTTTATGGCGCGAAGATCGCCACCGCCGATTTCTACATCCGTCGCCTGCTTCCGCGCACATTGAGCCTGGAGCATTCCATTCTCGCCGGCAGCGCCTCGTTGTACGGCCTGAGCGCCGAACAGTTCTAACGATTGAACCGACGCGGCACCACGCTCCTCTCGATTCGGCGCCGCGTTTTTTTGTTGATAAGCCCTCGCCTTCCTGGCGAGGGCCGCGGGACCTGTCTTTCCATAATAAAAACAAAGGGGCTTCACCATGGACCGCAACACCCGCACCCTCGCTACCCGACTGTTACTGGCCGGCGGCGTCATCAGCCTCTCGGCCCCCGCCGCTGCGGACTTTGTCAAAGACAGCAAGGCCAGCCTTGAGCTGCGCAACTTCTATTTCAATCGGGATTATCGCCAGGACAACGCCGCCCAATCCAAACAAGAGGAATGGGCCCAGGGTTTCCTGCTGCGCTATGAGTCGGGCTTCACCGACGGTTTGATCGGTGTCGGTTTCGATGCGATTGGCCTGGTCGGCGTCAAGCTCGACTCCAGCCCTGACCGTGCCGGCTCCGGCCTGCTCAAACGCCATCGCGACACGAGCAAAGGCGCTCAGGACGAGTACGGCGAACTGGGATTGACCGCCAAACTCCGCGCTTCCAAAAGCACCCTGAAACTCGGCACGCTGCTGCCGAAATTGCCGACGGTACTGGCCAACGATTCACGGCTGTTGCCACAAACCTTCAAGGGCGGTCAGTTGACCTCGCTGGAGATTGAAGGCTTGACCGTCGATGCCGGGCGGCTGACCCAGGTCAATCAACGTGATTCTTCGGACTACGAGGACATGGGCATCACCCGGACCGGCGCCAAAGGCATCACCACGCGGCACCTCGACAGCGACAGCTTTGATTTCGCCAGCCTGAACTACAAATGGACCAGCAACCTCGCCACCGGCTACAGCTACGGCCACCTCGACAATTTCTACAGCCAGCACCTGGTGAACCTGACCTACGTGATGCCGGTAACGACGGGGCAATCGTTCAAGACTGACCTGCGCTTTGCCCGCTCCACGGATGATGGCGGCAGCAATGTCGACAACAATGCGATTGGCGCGATGTTCACCTACAGCCTCGGCGGGCATGCGGTGGGCCTGGGTTATCAAGGCATGAGCGGCGACACCGGCTACGCCTACGTCAACGGCACCGATGCGTTTCTGGTGAACTTCGTGCAGATCGGTGACTTCGCCAGCAAGGACGAAAAATCCTGGCAGGCGCGTTACGACTACAACTTTGCAGCCATGGGTGTGCCGGGGCTGACCTTCATGACGCGCTATATCACTGGCGACAATATCGACCTGGGCGGCAACCGCCCCGAAGGCAAGGAATGGGAGCGTGATACCGACATTGGTTATGTCGTGCAGAGCGGTCCGCTGAAGAATGTCGGCGTGAAATGGCGTAATGCGACGGTGCGTTCGACCAACTTCGGCAATGATCTGGATGAGAATCGCCTGATTGTCAGCTACACCCTGCCGATCTGGTAAACCCGTTCAGGTTTCACAAAGGGGGGACTCGCTTGGCGGCGCAGTCCTCTTTTTTATTGTGGATTTTCGCTGTGATGACGGGCCTCATCGCGGGCAAGCCCGCTCCCACAGGGATCTTCAGTGTCCCCAGATCCCTGTGGGAGCGGGCTTGCCCGCGATGGCGGCCTCAGAAGCACCGAAGATATTGCTCCCGACCTACCCCATCCCGCGGCAGTAGCCATAGTAGGTTAAGATGCCTGCAAACCAGGCCCGCCGCGAGACGCCCCGCATGACTGATACCACCCCCCGCCTGATCAAGAAGTACCCCAATCGCCGACTCTATGACACCCACACCAGCAGTCATTTGACGCTGGCGGACGTGCGCCAATTGGTCGTCGATAAAGTTGCGTTTCAGGTGGTCGATGCCAAGAGCGGCGAAGACCTGACGCGCAGTATCCTGCTGCAAGTGATTCTAGAAGCCGAAAGCGGCGGTGAGCCGATCTTCACCAGCGAGATGCTGATGGGGATTATCCAGTTCTACGGTCCTTACCAGGGGGTGCTCGGCAGCTACCTGGATAAAAGTATTCAGACCGTCATCGACATTCAGTCCCAGACCGGCGCGCAGTCATCGGAGGCATGGAGCGACTTCATGCATCAACAGGCCCCGGTCATGCAGGACCTGATGCGCCAGTATGTCGACCAGTCCAAGGCCTTGTACCTCAATACCCAGAACCTGTTCGGCATGTTTGGCGCCAAGCCGGGCACCGATAACGGGCCGAAAAAAAATGGCGATGGGGAATAAACCCATCGCCATTGTTTGTGCCGCTGGCCTGAAACGACTTACTTGTTACCGCTGGTAGCCTTGGCGCCCGCTTCCGGTGCTGCTTTGGCGGCAGCGGCAGTGGCGGCGTCAAAATTGCTCTGAGCCACATCGGAAGCCTGTTTCACGGCTTTCTGTGCACTTTCGAACACGGTACTGGCATTCGCCAGGCCCGACTTGAATGCAGCCACGACAGGCTCGGAGCCGGCCGGTGCATTCTTGCTGATGGCTTCAACAAACTCATTGACCTGCTGGGTGCCTGCCTCGACCTGACTCGACGTCAGTTTGGCGATGTCCGACTGCGTGCCCACGATCAGCGCTTGAACCTGACGATTGAACTCGGCCAGACGTTCGGTCTGCGCGCTCGGCTGGGTGAACGACGCCTGCAAATCGGCAAAACCTTGTGGATCACGCACGGCCAGCAGCTTGCGCACGCCTTCGAAGTGTTCTTCGGTGGAGTCGCGCAGAGCCTTGAACTGCAACTGGCTCAGCTGTTCAACGCTGGCGAAGACTTTGCCGCTGATCTGCTGCAAAAGATCGAGGTTGGCTTTTTGAGCGGTTTGCAGTTTTTCCGAATTGAAAAAAGACATGCTTGAATCTCCTGGTACTGGAAGGCCCGGATGGACCAGAGGACGCGATAGCGATCCTGCCAGACATCGCGTTAGCCTTGATATTGCAGTGCACAAAACTATTTGGCAACGGCTATTTTGTGCGGCGCACAATAAAGTTCGCTTCCTTGACCGTTATTCCCTATACACTCGTGAAAATCGAACGGCCGGCTTGGCTGCTATTAGTCAGGGCAACGTTCCCACGCATGGTGTCAGGAGTTCACAATGGGTCAGGAAGAAAATATTGCGCTGCACGATGAAGGGCTTTCGACTCCGTCCGGGTTGTTCGAGCACCTGAACCATCTGCAGCGCCTCAACACCCGCAACGTTCTCGACGCCGTGCAACAGCGCCAGGCCAAAACCTACGCACCTTCAAGCCTTGAACAACTCCGGCAGCCGACCGCCGCCGACTGGCAGGAATACTTCACCGACCTTGGCCAACGCAGCGTGCTGTTCTGGGACACCTTGCGTCAGCGCGGCGACAACACCCTGGCCCACGAACGCGCCGGGTATCCGCTGCTGCTCAAGTTCAACCATGAAACCCTGATTGCCGGTGAAGACCTGCCCCGCCCGGTCAACTACTCGTTGCTGCAGATCCTCCCGGGCCCCGGGCAACAGCTCGACAGCAAAAAGCAGCCGGTGATCATCATTGACCCGCGCGGTGGCCACGGTTCAGGGATTGGCGGTTTCAAACAGGATTCGGTCATCGGCGAAAGCCTGCGCGCCGGTCACCCGACCTATTTCATTTCGTTCAGCCATTCACCACGCCCGGGGCAAACCCTGGCGGACATCGTTGAAGCCCAGGCGCGGTTTATCGAAGAGGTCAGCACGCGACATCCCGCCAGCGCCAAACCCGTGGTGATCGGCAACTGCCAGGCCGGCTGGGCCTTGATGGGCCTCGCGGCGACCCGCCCTGAACTGCCGGGGCTGATCATCGTCAATGGCGCGCCTTTGTCGTACTGGGCAGGCGTCAACGGGCGCAATCCGATGCGCTACACCGGCGGATTGCTGGGCGGTGGCTGGATGGCGCGCCTGGGCAGCGACCTGGGCAATGACCGTTTCGACGGCACCTGGCTGGTGAGCAATTTCGAAAGCCTCGACCCGGCCAACACCTGGTGGGGCAAGTACTACCACCTGTTCAGCGAAGTCGACAGCGAGGCTCCGCGCTTCCTGGATTTCGAACGCTGGTGGGGCAGCCCGACCCTGCTCAATGGCGAAGAAATCGAGATGATTGTCGATGACCTGTTCATCGGCAATCAGCTGTCCGGCGGCCTCGGGCGCAAGAGCAGCGGGCTTGACCTCAAGCGTATCGAAGTGCCGGTGGTGGTGTTCTGCTCCTATGGCGACAACATCACCTCGCCGCAGCAGGCACTGGATTGGATCACCGACGTCTATCCCAGCGATCTCGCCCTGCAAAATGCCGGACGCACCATCGTTTATCTGCGGCACGCGAGCATCGGCCATCTGGGCATCTTTGTGTCCGGTGAGGTGGCGCGGCGTGAACACCGTGAGTTGCTGGGCGCCGTCGACGCGATCAACGAACTGCCGGGCGGGCTCTATGAAATGCTCATCGAGGATCTGCCGGAACATTCGCAAACGCCCTATGCCGTGCGTTTCGAGCGACGACGTATCGCCGACATCCACGGTGACGTGCAGCCGCCCCGTGACGATGATCGCGAATTCGCACTGGTCGAGCGTGCCTCTGATTTTAACAACACGCTTTACGACGGGTTTGTACGGCCGTGGTTGCGCCAGTTGATCAACGAACCGACCGCCGAACTGATGCGCAAGGCCCACCCGTTCCACCAGCAACAGGTGATGTGGAACAGTTTGAACCCCGCGCTCTGGTGGCTGCCGGGCAGCGCCGCCCAGGTGAGCAAGGATCGACACCCGGCAAGCCCATCCAATCCATTGCTGGCTTGGCAGGCATTGTTTTCCAACCAGATACAGGATGCCTTGAACGGCTATCGGGACCTGCGTGATGCCGCTCAGGAAATGAGTTTTTACGGTGTGTATGGCGTGCTCAACAGCCTCACCGGCAATGCACCGGCACGCAATCTCCAGGCGCATGCCGAGCAGCACGATAAAGTCCTGATCGAACGCCTTCAGGACGCCCTGCCCCTGGGCGGCTTGATGGAAGCCTTGATCCGGATCCTGTTCCTGCTGGGCCGCGACAGCGACGAGCCGGGCAAGCAAAGCGTCGAGAAACTCATCCTGCAATTGCAAGTGCTGCTACAGGACTACAGCGCCGAACCACTGGACCTGCGCGAAACCCTGCGCCTGCAAAAACTGCTGGTCGCCACCCACCCGCAGGAAAGCCTGCGCAGCTTGCCCCTGATGCTGGCCGAGGTCGAAGAACGCCAGCAAGTGCTGGCCGCTGTTGCCAATTTGCTGCCGGAGTTGCTGACCAGCGGCGCAGACAACCCGTTCTGGTGTGAGCTGCACACGCTGCTTGAGGTGCCGCTGCCGGGGTTCAACCTGACTCAACCACCGGGTGAAGCCGATGTTATTGAGGAAAAAGCCCCGGCGATAACCCCGGAGCCGATCAAGCCAAAAGTTTCGGCAGTCGTACCTGGCCCCATCAAGGCGAAAACTCCAGTGGTCGTAGCTGAACCCACCAAGCAAAAAGCCCCGGTAACCGCGCCTGAGCCGACACCGCCCAATCCGATCACACAACAGGCCGATGTGGTGCCACCTAAGCCAATCGCCAAGGTTTCGGGTCCCGCGCGTAAACCTGCCAAAAGTAAGAAAAGCGTAAAAAAACCGCCGGTAAAATAACACCGGACCGCTGACGAGCACCGCGTCACACCGGCGCGGCTTCCTCGATCTCAAAAGATTCATCGGACCGGTACTGCCCCGGTGTCATGCCAAACCAGCGGCTACAGGCTTTGTTGAAGCTGCTGTGGTCATGAAAACCAAGGAGATAGGCGACATGCTTCATGTTGAAGTGAGAATGGCGCAGGTAGAAATCGGCCAGTTGTCGGCGTACCGCATTCAGCACGTCCTTGAATTGCGTCCCTTCTTTTTCCAGCGCCCGTTGCAGCGTGCGCTTGCTGATGTTCAACGCTGCTGCGATCGACTCCATGTCGCATTGCCCCTGGCCCTGACTCAGGCGCTCGGTAATCAGCGCGCGAATCCGCCCGACAATGCAAAAACCAAACAGCAGGTCCAGTTGCGCTTCGGCAAAACTGTCATGCAGCACCGCCAGCTTTTCGTTGGCCATGCTCAACGGCCGCAACAGCTCCTGTCCGTCGAACAAAATACTGTCGTAAGGCGCGTCGAATTGCAGATTGGGGCCAAACAGGCGCCGATGCTCGGAGATGTCTTCGGGCTCGGGATAGGTGAATTCAACGCTCAAGGGATGCGGTGCGTCGCCACCCAACAACTTGCGGGAGAAACTCAGCAATGACGCCAGAGCGGAATCGGTGTACTGGCGCGGTTTGACCGAACCATGCTGTTGATGGTCGAGGCTGGACAAGCGGTAATGTTGCTGTTCGGCGGTAAAGAAAAGGCTGAACCCGGTGCCAATCAACGGACTGAAACGGACCAGGCGCTCAAGGGCCTTTTTCAGATTCAGGCTGGACATCATGGTGTAGCCGATGATCTGAAAGCTGCCGGGGTGGAAACTGCCATAGGCCCTCAAGCCAATGTCAGGATCGCCCGAGGCCTCGGCGGCCAGCTCCCATAGTCGATAGATGTTCTTTCGCTCGCAAAACGCACCTGGTTGGTCCGCGAGATCAATGTCTAGTCCAGCCTCCCGGCACAGACTGGCAACATCCAGTCCTTGAGCCGAAAGCGTATTTACCAGCACGCTGGCATAGCCTGAACTCATTCTATACATGGCGTCCTCAATGACCTGTGGAACCGGACATCCTGTCCGGAGCCATGACTGATCTGCGATGAATCAAAATACTAACGGGTGGTTCAGTCGCCAATATTGATCCCAGTATAGGTAATCCTCATTTTTCGCCACTGGTCCCGGCCATTCGTCGCCCCGATGCAACTAAACCGGACATGGCACCTTTGGACACCAGCCCGTCACCTCCCAACACTTCCGCATCCCCCGCCAATACCGAACAATCGCCCATCTTGCAGCGCAAAATACAAAAAGGAACGAAGCTTATGAAGTCGCTTGGTCGTATTGCGTTGGTCACGGGTGGTATGGGTGGGATTGGCACGGCGATCAGCCAGCGCCTGTACAAGGAAGGATTCAAAGTCATCGTCGGTTGCAGCGCTGATTCCGCCCGCAAGAACGACTGGATTGCCGGTCAACTGGCGGCGGGTTATCAGTTCGAATGCATCTACGGCGACATCACCGATTGGGAGTCGACGCGCAAGGCTTTCGAAATGGCGCACGAACAATTCGGCCCGGTCGATGTGCTGGTCAACAACGCAGGCATCACTCGTGATGCCTCCTTTCGCAAGCTGACGCCCGAAGACTGGAACGCGGTGATCGGCACCAACCTGACAGGCCTGTTCAACACCACCAAGCAAGTGATTGAAGGCATGTTGGCCAAGGGTTGGGGACGGGTGATCAATATCTCCTCGATCAACGGTCAGCGCGGCCAGTTCGGCCAGACCAACTACAGCGCGGCCAAGGCCGGCATCCATGGCTTCACCATGGCCCTCGCGCGGGAAGTGTCCGGCAAGGGCGTGACCGTCAACACCGTCTCCCCGGGTTATATCCAGACCAGCATGACCGCGGCCATTCGCCCGGACATCCTCGACACCATGATCGCGGCCACCCCCGTCGGGCGCCTCGGCCAACCCGAAGAAATCGCCTCGATCGTCGCCTGGCTGGCCTCCGATGAGTCGGGCTACAGCACCGGCGCCGACTTCTCGGTGAACGGCGGCATGAACATGCAGTAGACCGATCAGGGCAAGGACGCCCTGCTCCCGCTTGCCAGAATCTTAATGAGGTCACGCATGAACGAAGTCGTAATCGTTGCCGCTACTCGTACCGCCATCGGCAGTTTTCAAGGTGCCTTGTCCGCGATTCCAGCCACTGAGCTGGGTGCCACGTTGATCCGCCGTCTGCTGGAAGAAACCGGCCTGGACGGCGCGCAGATTGATGAAGTGATTCTCGGCCAGGTGCTCACCGCAGGCTCGGGGCAAAACCCGGCACGCCAGACGGCAATCAAGGCCGGCCTGCCCTTCACCACCCCTGCCCTGACCCTGAACAAGGTCTGCGGCTCGGGCCTCAAGGCCGTGCAACTGGCGGTCCAGGCGATCCGCTGCGGCGACGCCGAGCTGGTGATTGCCGGCGGTCAGGAAAACATGAGCCTGGCGCCTTATGTGCTGCCCAAGGCGCGCACCGGTTTGCGTCTGGGTCATGCGCAGTTGCAAGACAGCGTGATTCAGGACGGTTTGTGGGACGCCTTCAACGATTACCACATGGGCATCACCGCTGAGAATCTGGCCAAGCAGTACAGCCTCAGCCGCGAAGATCAGGACGTCTTCGCCGCCGCCTCGCAACAGAAAGCCGCCGCCGCCATCGAAGCGGGCTACTTCAAGGGTCAAATCACCCCGATTCTGATCCCTCAGCGCAAGGGCGATCCGCTGGTGTTCGATACGGATGAGCAACCGCGCCCGGGCAGCACGCTGCAAGCGTTGAGCAACCTTAAACCGGCGTTCCAGAAAGACGGCAGCGTGACCGCCGGCAACTCCTCGACCCTCAACGATGGCGCCGCCGTGTTGCTGCTGGCCAGCGCCTCCACTGCCGAAGCCCTCGGCTTGCCGGTGCTGGCGCGCATCAAGGCCTATGCCAGCGCAGGTGTGGACCCATCGATCATGGGCATCGGCCCGGTCCCGGCCACCCGTCTGGTGCTGGAGAAAGCCGGCTGGAGCCTTAACGATCTCGACCTGATCGAAGCCAACGAAGCGTTCGCCGCGCAATCACTGGCGGTCGGCAAGGAACTGGGTTGGGACACCGCCAAGGTCAACGTCAACGGGGGCGCAATTGCGCTGGGGCATCCGATCGGGGCGTCGGGCGCGCGGATTCTGGTGTCGCTGGTGCACGAACTGATTCGCCGTGACGGCAAAAAAGGCCTGGCCACGTTGTGCATCGGTGGCGGCCAAGGCGTCAGCCTGGTCATCGAACGATAAAAATAAGAAACACAGGACTGCTTGCTTGACTGCTGACGCGGTGCCGAATGGCGGCACCGCGGTTTTTTCTGCCCGGTTTACCGATGTGGGCAAGGAGTTCCATGGACAATAACGCGCACACCTTCAACACTTTCTGGTCAGGCCAGGTCCCGTTCATTGCCTCCTTTGCAGTGCAACAATTACGCCTTTGGGTCAGCACCAATCCATGGTTCACCGGCCAGGAATACGAGGAGTGGTTCGACCTGCCGCGCCCCACCCTGGAAAGCCTGCAAGCCGAGTATCAAACCCAATGGGGTGATCTGGGCCAGCGCCTGCTGACCGGCCAACCGTTTTCCTTTGAAGATCGACGTTTTTCCAGTGGCAACTGGAGCACCCCGCTGTTCGGTTCCCTCGCGGCGTTCTACTTGCTCAACGCCGGTTTTCTGCTGAAGCTGCTCGATAAACTGCCGATCAAAGACAAGAAACCCCGCCAGCGTCTGCTGTACCTGGTGGAGCAAGCGATTGCCGCTGGGGCGCCCAGCAACTTTCTGGCGAGCAACCCCGATGCCTTGCAACGCGTCGTCGACACTCAGGGCGGCAGCCTGTTCACCGGCCTGCTGCACCTGGCCAGCGACCTGCAAGAAGGCAAGATGCGCCAGTGCGACAGCGGCGCTTTCAAGGTCGGCGTCGATCTGGCCAACACCCCCGGCGAAGTGGTGTTCGAGAACGAACTGTTCCAGTTGATTCAGTACTACCCGCAAAGCGAAACCCAGTACCGGCGCCCGGTGTTCATCGTCCCGCCGTCGATCAACAAGTACTACATCCTCGACCTGCGACCGGACAACTCGATGGTTCGCCATCTGCTGCAACAAGGCCACCCGGTGTTCCTGATGTCGTGGCGCAACTTTGATCAGGCGCACGCCGGCACCACCTGGGATGATCTGATCGACACCGGCATCATCAAAGGCCTGCAAGTGACTCGCGAGATCAGCGGCGAGCAACGCCCCAATTGCGTGGGTTTCTGCATCGGCGGCACGCTGTTGAGTTCGGCGCTGGCCGTACTGGCAGCGCGCGGCGACAAGGACATCGCCAGCGTGAGCCTGTTGACTACCTTTCTCGATTACCTCGACACCGGCCCCATCGACATCTTCGTCGACGAACAACTGGTGGCCTACCGCGAGCGCACCATCGGCGGCCAGGAGGGCCCCATCGGCCTGTTCAAGGGCGAGGACATGGGCAACACCTTCTCGCTGCTGCGCCCCAATGATTTGTGGTGGAACTACAACGTCGACAAATACCTCAAGGGCCAGAAGCCGATTCCCCTCGACCTGCTGTTCTGGAACAACGACAGCACCAACCTTCCGGGGCCGATGTACTGCTGGTATCTGCGCCACACCTACCTGCAAAACGACCTGAAATCCGGGGATCTGGACTGTTGCGGAGTCAAACTCGACCTGCGCGCCATCGATGCGCCGGCGTACATCCTCGCCACCCATGACGATCACATCGTGCCGTGGCGCAGCGCTTACGCCAGCACCCAATTGCTCTCCGGGACCAAGCGCTTTGTGCTGGGTGCCTCCGGGCACATCGCCGGGGTGATCAACCCGCCAGCCAGGGAAAAACGCCATTACTGGACCAACAATCGGGTTTCGAAGGAGCCTGACACCTGGTTCATGAATGCCCAGGAGCATGCCGGTAGCTGGTGGAATGACTGGTTCGTCTGGTTGGCAGACCAGTCCGGCGAGCGCCAGCCTTCCGTGCTGCACACCGGCAACGCGCAATACCCGGCGTTGGAGTCGGCGCCTGGGCGGTATGTGATGCAATGAACAACGGCCCCGCGCACTGACCGATAGTGCGCGGGGCCGTTCTTCGCGCGGCCCCGCAAAAACCCAAACACAGCACATCGCTTCAATATTCCCGCCTGAAACTGCGCAACCATGGCCTCCTCACTCACCCGTAAGGATCTCGCCATGGCCATCGCCAAAGCTGTTCCCGGCAAAACCCTGCTGACCCCGACCGACCACACCCTGATCATGATCGATCACCAGTCGCAGATGTCCTTTGCAACCAAGTCGATCGACGCCGTCACCCTGCGCAACAACGCCGCCCTCGTGGCCAAGGCCGCGCGCGGCTTCAAGGTCTCGACCATCCTGACCACTGTTGCCGAGAAGAGCTTTTCCGGGCCGATCTTCGACGAAATCAAGTCGGTGTTCCCGGAACACAACGTCATCGACCGCACCAGCATGAACACCTGGGAAGACGAGCGCATCGCGGTTGAAGTCAACGCCTTCGGCAAACAGAAAATCGTCCTCGCCGGCCTGTGGACCTCGGTGTGCATCGTCGGCCCGGCGCTGTCGGCCATCGACCAGGGTTTCGAGGTCTACGTGATTGCCGACGCCTGTGGCGACGTCAGCACCGAAGCCCATGAAATGGCCATGCAGCGCATGATCCAGATCGGCGCCCGTCCAATGACCTCGCTGCAATACCTGCTCGAACTGCAGCGCGACTGGGCACGTACCGAAACCTATGAAGAAACCGTGAAAACCTCGATTGCCAACGGTGGCTCCTACGGTCTCGGCCTGATCTACGCCAAAACCATGTTCGGTGCCTCGGAAGGCCACTAAGCGCTTTTCCTATAAAAAGCGGGCGACTGCGGACCTTCCGCAGTCGCTGCTGCGTGGTGATTGACCAATGAAGTTTCGCAAGCAAGTTCTCCCCTTTTGGTTGTCGATGCTATTCGCCGGAACAGCCCTGGCTGATGAAGCCGCACCAGGGTTTCTGGACGGCGCAAACCTTGAAGTGCTCAGCCGAAACTTCTACCTCAACAGCGACTACCGGTCCCCTTCGCCGACAGGCAAAAGCTATAAAGCCGAGTGGGCTCAAGGCTTTATCAGCGCTTTTGAATCTGGATTCACACCCGGCACGCTCGGCTTTGGCCTCGACGCCCACGCCTTTCTGGGACTGAAGCTGGATGGCGGCAAGGGACATTCCGGGACCGGATTGTTGCCCGTGAATGATGACAGCCGTAGCGAAGGCAACTATTCCAGTGGCGGTGGCGCGCTGAAAATCAGAGCCTCCCGAACCACCTTGGCCTTCGGCGAAATGATGGTGGAAACCCCGGTGTTCGACACCGCGGACAAACGCCTGCAACCGGAATACGCCACAGGTTTTCTGTTGAACAGCCGCGAAATCGATGACGTGAATCTGCTGGCCGGGCATTTCACCGCATTCAAAAACCAGGACAGTTCTTCGAGCAAAGGCAACTTCTACGGCTACGGCGCCAACACCGAAGCCGGCGGCATTACGTTTCTGGGCGCTGACTTGTTCACTCAACGCCCCGTCGGCGGCGCGCTCTATGCCTCAGAACTCACCGACACTTGGCATCAGTACTACGCCAACTTGCACCTGAAGCAGCCCGGGGTGTTCCTCGACGCCAATCTCTACCACACGCAAGACACCGGCAAAGCGCTGGCCGGTCCCATCGACAACACCGCGTTCAGCCTGTCGGGCAAGTACACCGTCGATGCCCACGCCTTCACCCTGGCCTATCAAAAAATTAATGGCGATACGCCGTTCGATTTTGTCGGCGGCGACTCGATCTACCTCGCCAACTCGATCAAGTACGCCGACTTCAACGGTGCCCACGAGCGCTCATGGCAGGCGCGTTACGACCTCGATTTTGGCACCTTCGGGATTCCCGGCCTGAAATTCATGACGCGTTACGTCCTGGGCAGCCAGATCGACGGCACCCATGCACCCAAGGGCGGCGCCTACAATCCGTTTGATGCGTCCGTCGGCGAATATGTGCCACAACAAGGCGATGGCGGCCGGCATTGGGAGCGCGACATCGACCTGCACTACATCGTGCAGTCGGGGGCGGCCAAGGGGTTATCGCTGCAACTGTCCCATGTCTCGCATCGGGCCAATGCGGCGCAGGCCGGCGATGATATTGACCGGGTTTATGTGGTCATCCAGTACCCGCTGAGCTTCGGGCCTCTCTGAAGGGGAAATGGCGGAAGGCAGCCGGAGTCGAACCTGCCCGGGAACGGATGCCGTCCCCAACCGGGTTTGAAGCCCGGCCGCGCCACCGGGCGCGATTGCCTTCCTTGAAGTCAGTTTCCTGATGGCTGGGCCAAGGCATTGTCGAGGCGCAAATGGCGCTTGTCGCCAAAACGTCGGGTCAGGCCCAGCCGGTCGAAGTATTCGAGGATCTGGATGCTGCGCTTGCGCCCCAGGCCCACGGCATCGCGAAACGCCGTGACCTGAATCACCGGGTTCTGCGCGGCCAGTTGCACAAGCATAGCCGCCAATCGGCGGATGACTGCGTCGGTGTAAAACAGGTCGCGGACGACTTGATGCACCAGCCCCAGCCTCGCCATTTTGCGCAGCAACAAGCGCACCGTCGCTTCGTCATGGCCGAGGTCGCGCACCCACGGTGCATTGAATCCGGCCTGTTCGAACAACGGTTGCAGTTGTTGCCACAACGCTTCGTCCTCTTCACTCAAGCGCACCTGATGCTCGGGCAAGTGCAGCCACGGCCCGCTGGCCAGCATGGCGCCGCTGGTGAGTAATTCGTCGACCAGGCTGATGAAAGTCGGCCGATCCAAAGATGTCCCGGCGAAACGCCGCAGGCGATCCCGGTCGGGTCCCATCTGGTCCGGCTCGAGTTGGTGAAAGCGTGCCAGATGCTCCAACAACGACGTTTTCAGGGACTCCCAACGGTCAGCGCTGAACAACAACGGTCCTTGGCGTGTATCGATCAAACGCACATCGGCGGGCAGGACCCAAGTGTCACGCGGCCGGTTGAACTGACGCTCCAGGCGTTGCGGGTCGAGCCCGGTTTCGCTGTTGCGCAATAACGCAGGCAGCACGTCTTCCAGATCATTGCGGGTCCCGAGTGCCTGAAGCTGCGCCAATCGCTCGGGACTGCGACGGTGTCGGGTCGGCGCAAACGGGTCGAGCACCCGGCCACCGCCGAGGGTCCGTTGGGCGCTCTGGTCACGCAGAATCAAAGGATCGCCCTTCACCGCCTGCACCGGCGCATTCAGCAGGATCTGCGCGAACATCCGCTCACCCGGCGCAACACTGGCACCTTCCAGCAGCGCCACTCGCCCCGTGACATCCTGCGTCCCCAAGTGAACATGCACCGCTTGAAAATGCTCGAACGCCTTGGCTTCGCTGGCCAGCAACCGCATGTCGATGTCCAGGCGCTGGGTCGGTGCGTAAAGCCACTCTGACACCAGCCAGTGGCCACGGTGAATCTGCTCCAGTGCCAAGCGCTCGGCACTCAGGTTCAGCGCCACTCGCTGACCCGCCACCCCAATCTCTGCGGCCTGGTTTTGCGCATGCAAGCCGCGCACGCGCACGGGTTTGCCCAACGGACCGAGCATCAGCGTATCGCCCACGGCAACCTGCCCGGACAGCGCCGTGCCGGTCACCACAATGCCGGCGCCGGCCACGCTGAACGCACGATCGATCGCCAAACGAAAACCGCCACGGGTGCTGCGTTGCAGCACATCACGCTGCGCATCCAGCAAGGCCAGACGCAACGTCTCGATACCCTCCCCGGTCACGCTCGACAGCGCAATCTGCGGTGCGCTTGCATACGGCCCGGGCGCGAGCAAGCTTTCGATTTGTTCGCGCGCGGCCTGCACGCGGGCCGGATCGACCCGGTCGCATTTACTGATCACCACCAGGGCCCGAGGGATGCCCAGCAGTTCGACGATTGCCAGATGTTCGCGGGTCTGGGGCATGACGCCGTCATCCGCGGCGACCACCAGCAACACCAGATCGATGCCCTGGGCCCCGGCGAGCATGTTGTGGGTGAAGCGTTCATGACCGGGTACGTCGATAAACCCGGTCAGTGCTGCGCCCGGTTCCAGCGCGGCGTAGAGATAGCCGAGGTCGATGGTCATGCCGCGTTCACGTTCTTCGCGCCGACGGTCGCCGGCCTGGCCGGTCAAGGCCTGGAGCAACGTCGTCTTGCCGTGGTCGATGTGCCCGGCGGTGCCGACGATCACCCCGGCACCTGCAATTGATCGAGTTGCGCCAGCCACGCGGTTTCGTCATCCAGTTGGCGCAAATCCAGCCACAGCGCGTCGTCGTCAATTCGGCCCAGCACTGGAATGGTCAGCTGACGGAGCGCTGCCTCCAGTCCGAGCAATTGCCGGCCACGCAGACGCTTACTGACAAGCGGCCTGAGGCACAACGCCGCGCTTGGCAGGCGCGCCACCGGTTGGCTGCCGCTGCCGATCATCCCCAGCGCCGCCACCGCGCTGACGCTCCAGCCATCGCCCACGGCCTGCGCCAATGACGGTTGCAGGCGTTCGGCTTGCAACAGAATGTCGGCCTGCGGTCGGGTCAGCAGGCGCAGGCTCGGCAGTCGTTCGGCCAGTCGATCGGGATTGCGGTACAGACCCAACACCGCTTCCAACGCCGCCAATGTCAGCTTGTCGACCCGCAACGCCCGCTTGAGCGGGTTCTTTTTGATCTTCGCGATCAACTCTTTACGGCCGACGATCAACCCGGCCTGGGGACCGCCGAGTAACTTGTCGCCGCTGAAAGTGACGATGTCCGCGCCATCGATCAATGCCTGGCGCACCGTGGGTTCGGCGGGCAAACCCCAACGGGTCAGGTCCAGCAAACTGCCGCTGCCAAGGTCTTCGAGCAGTGGCAGCCCGTGCTTGTGCGCCAGCTCAGCCAACTCGGCCGTCGGCACTCGGGCGGTGAAGCCTTCAATGGCGTAATTGCTCGCATGCACCCGCATCAGCAGACCACTGCGCGGGCCAATCGCCGCCTCGTAATCCCGGGCATGGGTGCGGTTGGTGGTGCCGACTTCGTGCAGCCGGACCCCGGCACGGGCCATGATGTCGGGAATGCGAAACGCGCCACCAATTTCGATCAGCTCGCCCCGGGAGATGATCCCTTCCCTGCGCGCGCCCAGGCTGTTGAGCGTCAGCAGCACGGCGGCGGCATTGTTGTTGACCACGGTCACAGCTTCGGCGCCGGTCAGTTCGCGGATCAGGCCTTCGATCAGGTCGTCACGGTCGCCGCGTTTGCCGCTTTGCAGGTCGAATTCAAGATTGAGCGGATAGCGAGCGGCCATTTGCACCGCTTCGATGGCTTCTTCGGGCAACAAGGCGCGGCCGAGATTGGTGTGAAGCACCGTGCCGGTCAGATTGAACACTCGGCGCACATGGCTGCGATGCTGGAGGGCCAGGCGCTCGCCCGCTCTGCCAGCCAAGACTTCGGGGGTGATTTCAACGGCGTCGAGCTGGCTTGACAGTACCGGTTCGCGCAGGTCATCCAGCAACTGCCGCAGGCTGGCCAGCAGCGCGTCACGCCCAAAGCGCTCGGCCAATGGCAGGCACGCCGGATGGCGCAGCAAACTGTCGATGGAAGGCAGCCGCAAGGCTGGGCTGGCGGATCTGGCAGGCATCAGGCGCTCCCGCAAACGTTGACTGTCGTGCCTGAGTGTAGCCGTTGTGCTTAATCGCCTCCCGGAGCGAGCAGAAGATTCGGTGCCGGGCGCAAGTAACCTTCCTGTTCCAGACGCATGTCCAGCATCAGGCTGGTCAGGTCGGTCGAGAGCGCTTCGGCCTCGGCGTCGTTTTCCAGGTACAGCAGTTTCAGGTAGCTGTGGCAGCCGGGGCAGGTTTCGGCGCGCAACGGCGCCTGATTGGCGGCATGGCGGTCGTCATCGAGGCTGACGTATTCCAGGCCTTTGCTTTGTTCGCAATACACGCATTTGACCCGCACCACATGCCATTCGCAGGCGCACAACGAACACACCAGATAACGCAATCCGTTGTGTTTGCCGCGATGGCGAATGACCCCGGCCATGGCCGGTGAACCACAGGCCGGGCATTGGTTGAGGCTGTCGCCAGGTTTCAGCGCAAGGTCCGGGGTGTTCAGCAGCCAGTGACTGAAGGCGGCTTGCAACGCCGCGCCGAGAAACGGCACCAGCGCTGCCGGCAGCATCGAATACTGGCCGCTGACCAAGGCGATCGCCCAGGCTTTGCGTTGCCCGCTATTGGCATTGCGCAAGGTCGCGACCGCTTTGTCGACGGCCGAGTCTGGCGGTGGCGAGTACCGCTGCAACACCGCATCGAGATACGGCAACCAGGCGTCCTCGCGCACCAGGCTGTCGGCGGCGAACGGTGGCAAACCGTGTTGCTGGCACATTCGCAGGCGCTCGGGATCGAGCGGGGCCGTTTCAGGCGGATCGTCCAACAGGTGTTGCTGAACGCGGCACAGGTCGACCACCAGTTTCAGGTAATCGACCAGTGGGTGCCCGTCCGCCAGTTTTTCCAGGCGCAGCGCCCGCAACGCGAACAGGTTGTTCGGTGGCAGGTGCAGGAACGGCGGTGAACCCGCCGCCGCTTCGATCTCTCCAGGCTCAAGAATGGTCGCCAAGGGGTCATCCTTTTTTGCGGATCGGGTGATCAGGGTTTTCGTCCCGGGTCACTTCCCGAAACCAGAGTTCATGGTGCTTCTTCGCCCAGGCGCGGCTGACCCAGCCATGCACCATGGCGCTGACCGAACCCTTGATCCAGAGGCCGGCATAGATGTGAACGATGATGCTCAACACCAGCACAAAACCGGCCAAGGCATGCAGCAGCATCGCCCAGCGAATCGAGGTGATGCCGAAGTACGCGCTGAAATACGCACGCCAGATCACCAGACCGCTGAACAGCAACACCAGCATGCACAACAACAAGGTCCAGAACAGCAGCTTCTGCCCCGGGTTGTACTTGCCGATCGGTGGCACGCCCTCCTCCTCATTGCGGATCACCCGCCCAACGCGCCGGAGCCACAACCGATCATTGCTGATAAAGAAATTCGCCCGAAAGAACTGGATGACCAGGCCGAGGAACAAAACAAACATCACCACGCCCATGAACGGGTGCAGGATGCGCGTCCACGGCCCGCCGCCGAACAGGTGGCTGAGCCAGAACAGCGCCGGATGAAACAGCGCCAAGCCAGACAGGGCGGCCATGAAAAACAGGATCGCCACCAGCCAGTGATTGGTGCGCTGGTTCGCGGTGTAGCGCAGGATCTGTCTGCGGATCATGGTCTGTCCTCCCCGCGCGGATCAAAGGTGTGCACCGACGGATCGACTTCATGCACGGCCGGATCCTTGAGCGGCGGCAATTCATCCTCCTCGACCAACTGCGGTCCGACGCGTACGTAATGGAAGAACCCGGCCAGCACCGCCAGACCCATGGCCAACAATCCCAAGGGCTTGCTCACGCCCTTCCACAGTTCCACCAGCGGGCTGATTGTCGGGCTGCCCGGCAAACCGGCGTAGAGCGTCGGCGTGTCCGCGTGATGCAGCACATACATGACGTGCGTACCGCCCACGCCGTCGGGGTCGTACAGGCCGGCGTGATCGAAGCCACGGCTTTTCAGGTCGACGATGCGTTCGGCGGCGTGTTCCTTCATGTCTTCCTTGCTGCCGAACACAATGGCCCCGGTCGGGCAGGTTTTCACGCAGGCCGGTTCCAGCCCCACTTCCACCCGGTCCGAACACAAGGTGCATTTATAGGCCTTGTGATCCTTTTGCGAGATCCGCGGAATGTTGAACGGGCACCCGGTGATGCAATAGCCGCAACCGATGCAATGGTCCTGATCGAAATCGACGATGCCATTGGCGTGCTTGATGATCGCCCCTGGGCTTGGGCACGCTGCCAGGCAACCGGGCTCGGCGCAGTGCATGCAGCCGTCCTTGCGGATCAGCCATTCCAGGTTGCCGGCATCGGTTTCATGCTCGGTGAAGCGCATCAGGGTCCAGGTGTCTGCGCTGAGGTCTTGAGGGTTGTCGTAGGTGCCGAGGTTGTGGCCGACGTCGTCGCGCAACTCGTTCCATTCCGAGCAGGCGACCTGGCAGGCCTTGCAACCGATGCACTTGGTGGTGTCGATCAGCTTGGCCACTTCCTCCTGGTTGCGCACCGAGGACGGCACGGTGGTGGTGGCCGAACGGGCAATGATGTCTTGGCTGGCCATTTAGACTTTCTCCACGTTGACCAGGAATGACTTGGATTCCGGGGTCTGTGTGTTGCCATCGCCGAGGAACGGCACCAGGGTGTTGGTCAGGTAACCGTGGCGCGTGAGGCCGGTAAAGCCCCAGTGCAACGGGATGCCGATCTGGTGCACCACCTGATTGTTGACCTGCAGCGGACGAATCCGCTTGGTCACCACCGCCACCGCTTCGATGTGCCCGCGCTTGGAACTGACGCGGACCCGGTCGCCGGCGACAATGCCTTTCTCCTTGGCCAGCACTTCACCGATCTCGACGAATTGCTCGGGTTGGGCAATTGCGTTGAGCTTGCAATGCTTGCTCCAGAAGTGGAAATGCTCGGTCAGCCGGTAGCTTGTCGCCGCATACGGATAGTCTTTGGCCACGCCGAGGGAATCCCACACCGAATCGAAGATCCGTGCCGCCGGGTTGCTGGTGGCTTTTTTGTTTTCCGGGTGCAGCGGGTTGATGCCGATCGGGGTCTCGAACGGCTCGTAGTGCTCGGGGAATGGGCCCTCGTTCATCTTGTCGACGGCGAAGAACCGCGCGATGCCTTCGGGGTTCATGATGAACGGGTTCATCCCGGCTTCCGGCGGCGAGTCGGCCTTGAAGTCCGGCACATCGGTGCCGCCCCAGGCTTTACCGTTCCACCATACAAGGCGCTTTTTCTCATCCCAAGGCTTGCCTTGCGGGTCGGCCGAAGCACGGTTGTAAAGAATCCGCCGGTTGGCCGGCCAGGCCCAGGCCCAGCCCTGATGTTGATGCATGCCGTAGGGGTCGCTGTTGTCGCGCCGGGCCATTTGATTGCCCGTCTCGGTCCAGCTGCCGCAGAAAATCCAGCAGCCGGAGGCCGTACTGCCATCGTCCTTGAGTTGGCCAAAACCGGCGAGTTGCGCATTGCCCTTGATCGTCGCGCCAGTGGCGTCGGTAAAATCGGCAATGGCATAGCCGTTGATTTCCCGCGCCAGTTCTTCCGGCGAGGGTTCGTCGGCGATCTTGTACGGCCAGGACAGTTTGAGGATCGGGTCGGGATAAGCCCCGCCCTTGGCTTGATAGCGCTGGCGCAGGCGCAGGAACAGCTCGCTCATGATTTGCACGTCGGTGCGCGCTTCACCCGGTCCGTCGGCGCCTTTCCAGTGCCACTGCAGCCAGCGGCTGCTGTTGACCAGCGAACCGTCTTCCTCGGCGAAACAGGTGGTGGGCAGGCGAATGACTTCGGTCTGGATACCGGCGGTATCCACATCGTTGTACGGCCCGACATGGCGCCAGAACTCCGAGGTTTCGGTGGACAGCGGGTCCATCACCACCAGCCATTTCAATTTCGCCAGTGCCGCCATCACGCGGTTTTTGTCGGGGAGCGCCGCGATGGGGTTGAAGCCCTGGCACAGGTAACCGTTAACCTTGCCCTGGCCCATCAGGTCGAACACTTTGAGGATGTCGTAGTTGGGAATGTCCAGTTTCGGCAAATAATCGTAAGCCCAGTTGTTCTCGAGCGTGGCGTTGTCGCGGTACCAGGCTTTCATAAGGCTGACGTGGAATTTGCTGTAGTTCTGCCAGTAGGACAGCTGCCCGGGACGCAGCGGCATTTGCGTGCGCTTGGTGATGTAGGCGGTGTAATCCTGCTCGGCGTCGCCCGGCAGGGTCAGGTAGCCCGGCAGCGAGTTGGACAGCAAGCCGAGGTCAGTCAGGCCCTGGATGTTGGAGTGCCCGCGCAAGGCATTGACGCCCCCGCCCGGCATGCCGACGTTGCCCAACAGCAGTTGCACCATCGCCGCGCTGCGGATGATTTGCGAGCCGATCGAGTGCTGCGTCCAGCCCAGCGCGTAGAGAATCGTCATGGTCTTGCCCGGTTGCGAGCACGTGGCGATTTCTTCCCAGATCTTCTGCATGGCATCGACCGGCATGCCGCAAATCTGGCTGGCCAGTTCGATGTTGTAGCGGCTGTAATGCTGCTTCATTAACTGGTAGACGCAGTGCGGGTCTTGCAGGCTCGGGTCGGTTTTGACGAAACCGTCCTCGCCCAACTCGTAGCCCCAGCCGGATTTGTCGGTATACGCCCGTTTGGCGGCGTCGTAACCGCTGAAGATGCCGTCCTCGAAGCCATACCCCGCTTTGACGATAAACGACACGTCTGTGTAGTTGCGCACGTATTCGTGCTGGATCTTGTCCTCGGTCAGCAAGTAATTGATCAGCCCGCCCATGAAGGCGATGTCGGTGCCGGTGCGAATCGGCGCGTAATAGTCGGCCACCGAGGCGGTCCGGGTAAAACGCGGATCGACCACGATCAGCCGCGCCTTGTTGTGCGCCTTGGCTTCGGTCACCCATTTGAAACCGCACGGGTGCGCCTCTGCTGCGTTGCCGCCCATCACCAGGATCAGATTCGCGTTGGCGATATCGGTCCAGTGATTGGTCATGGCACCACGGCCGTACGTCGGGGCAAGACTTGCCACCGTCGGGCCGTGTCAGACACGCGCCTGGTTATCAAACCCCAGCATGCCGAGACTGCGAACGACCTTGTGGGTGATGTAACCCGCTTCATTGGACGCCGCCGAGGCCGCGAGGAAACCGGTGGTCAGCCAGCGGTTCACCGTTTGGCCCTTTTCATTCTTCTCGATGAAGTTGGCATCGCGGTCGGCCTTCATCAGGTCGGCGACGCGGTCCAGCGCTTCATCCCAGGAGATGCGCGTCCATTCGGTGCTGCCGGGCTTGCGCACCTGCGGGTATTGCAGGCGCCCGGGGCTGTGAATGAAGTCCAGCAGGCCCGCGCCTTTGGGGCACAGGGTGCCGCGGTTCACCGGGTGGTCGGCATCGCCTTCGATGTGAATAATGCTTTGCGCGACGTTCTTGGCGGTATCACCCTGACTGTACATGATCAACCCGCAGCCGACCGAACAATACGGGCAGGTGTTGCGGGTTTCATGGGTGTGGGCGAGTTTGAAATGGCGTACCTGCTCGGCGAAGGCAGGCGCAGGGAGCATGCCCAGCGCGCCGAGGCTCGAGCCCGCAAGGCCGATACCGGCGACCTTGAAGAACTGACGACGGTTGAGGTCCATCGTGCACTCCTGATCAGGTGGAGACCCGGTACTTTTGCCGGGTTTTTCTGGACGATCACGGTGGCGGCAGCGTGGCTACCGACACCTGAAACTCTAGACAATGGGAGAACTGACTGCCTGAAAACCGACCATCGGGCAGTGCCGGCGTATTGGACATCACACGGAACCTGTGGGAGCGGGCTTGCCCGCGATAGCGTCGGCACAGCCGGCATCAATGTTGACGGACCCGCCGCCATCGCGGGCAAGCCCGCTCCCACAGGGATTTGTGGTGGTCGGACTATTACCGTCTCGCTCCCGCAAGGCTTGGCGATTATCATGGGCGCCATATTCAACCGGCCTTTATGAGACTGAGCATGACCTTCGATTTTGATCAGGTGTTCGACCGCCACGACACCGGCAGTACCAAGTGGAGCCGCTACCCGGCCGACGTGTTGCCGATGTGGGTTGCCGACATGGACTTCGCCGCACCGCCGGTCATCCTTGAAGCCCTGCGTAAACGCCTGGAACACCCGATGGTCGGCTACAGCGTGCCTCAGGATGATCTGCGCGCCGCCATCGTGGCCGACCTCTGGAACAAATACGCCTGGCGCGTATTGCCGGAGGAACTGATCTTCCTGCCGGGCGTGGAGTCGGGTTTCAACATGGCGCTGAAAGCGCTGGTCGAGCCGCAACAGAACGTCGTGGTTCAGGTGCCGAACTACCCGCCGCTGCGTCATGCGCCAGGTCATTGGGGCTTGAACAAGGTTGAGCTGGAGTTCGACGCGTTGGCTGACGGCACGTATGACACGCCGCTCACAGCCTTGAGCCAGGCGCTGACCGGCGGCGGCGCGCTGTTGCTGAGCAATCCGCATAACCCGTTGGGCAAGGTTTTCCCACGGGAAGAACTGCAAGCGCTGGCCGACATTTGCCTGGAACACAACGCGTGGATCATCTCCGACGAAATCCACGCTGAGCTGTGCTTTGACGGCCGCGTGCACATTCCAACGGCGTCGCTCAGCCCGCAGATCGCCAAGCGCACCATCACCCTGATGTCGGCGAGCAAGGCTTACAACATCGCGGGTCTGAAAACTTCCTTCATGATTATTCAAGACTCGGCGGTGCGTGCGCGGGTCAATCATGCCCGTTGCGGCATGGTCGACAGCGTCAACCCGCTGGGCATGGAAGCGACGCGTGTGGCCTACAGCGAAGGCGGCCCATGGCTGGCCGGGTTAAAGGCGTACCTGCAAGGTAATCGGGATTATCTGGTGGAAGCGGTTCGCACGCGCTTGCCGGGTGTCACGATGAACATCCCGCAGGGGACGTATCTGGCATGGCTCGATTGCTCGGCGCTGGGGCTGGACAATCCGCAACAGTTCTTCCTCGACCAGGCCAAGGTCGGCCTCAGCCCCGGCCTCGATTTCGGCGACAACAACCGCCAGTTCGTGCGCCTGAACTTCGGCTGCCCACGGGCATTGCTCGAAGAAGGTTTGGCGCGCATGGAGCGCAGCTTGCTCAACCTCAAGGCCTGACAACACAACAAATCCCCCTGTAGGAGCAAGCTTCGCTCCTACAAGGGATTTGCGTGGATTCGGGGTTTTGTGCACCCACCTGAATCCAACCGAACTCAAGGCAAAACACCAGGGTCAACCCTTTGAATCCTGTGCCCCGAGATCGGAGATTTGCCATGACTGACTATCCAAGACCACCCTTCCCCACACAAGGCCAGCCCGTCCCCGGTTCCCAACAGAAAATGGACCCGTACCCTGACTGTGGCGAACAAAGCTACAAAGGCTCGGGCCGGCTCGACGGCAAGATCGCCCTGATCACCGGGGCCGACAGCGGCATCGGCCGTGCGGTCGCCATCGCCTTCGCCCGTGAAGGGGCCGACGTTGCGATCGCCTACCTCAATGAACATGAAGACGCGCAGGAAACCGCACGCTGGGTCGAACAGGCCGGACGCCAATGCGTGCTGCTGCCCGGCGACATCGCGCAGAAAGCGCAATGCCAGGCCCTGGTGGACAAGACCGTCGAACGCTTCGGGCGGATTGATATTCTGGTCAACAACGCGGCCTTCCAGATGACGCACGAAAACTTCGAAGACATCCCGGACGAAGAATGGGTGATGACCTTCGACGTGAACATCACGGCGATGTTCAGGATCTGCCAGGCCGCGCTGAAGCACATGAAGGCCGGCAGTTCGATCATCAACACCAGTTCGGTCAACTCGGACATGCCCAAACCCACCCTCCTCGCCTACGCCACGACCAAGGGCGCGATCGCCAACTTCACCGGCGGCCTGGCGCAGTTGCTCGGGCCGAAAAACATTCGGGTGAACAGCGTGGCACCGGGGCCGATCTGGACGCCGCTGATTGTCTCGACCATGCCCGATGAAGAGGTGCAGAACTTCGGGGCGCAAACTCCGCTCGGCCGGCCCGGACAACCGGTGGAAGTGGCGCCGATTTACGTGCTGCTGGCGTCGGACGAAGCCAGTTACATCACGGGCCAGCGCTATGGCGTGACCGGCGGTAAACCGATGTTATGACCACTCCCCTGTAGCGGCTGCCCTGTGGCGAGGGGGGGCTTGCCCCCGTTCGGCTGCGCAGCAGTCGCAAACCCGGCGCGCACGATTTACCTGAAACACCGTGGTTGAATGGTTTTACGACTGCTGCGCAGCCGAACGCAGCCTCGCGTTGCTCGGCAGCTGCTACATGTCCCTCGGTGGACTCGCGAAAAAATGAACGCCCGGCAAATCTCCCCCCTCAATACATTTAGGCCCCCCATCACGGGCCGTTCGAGGAGGTCTCATGTCCGCACCTCTCGTCAAACGATTCTGGGGCGTCGGGCTTCTGGTATTGGTGACTATTCTGGTAGAGATGATTCTGCTGTGGTTCAACGTACTGACGCCTGAATACCTGCGCGCGACGGTCGGTTGATCCAAATAGACCAACAAACGCGGTCCACCCCCAGCGAGAACCGAGCATGAGTTTCATTTTATGGGTGGCCGTATTGGGTGCCGTACTCCTGACCCTGGCGCTGACGTCGTCCTACCTGCGATGGATGCCGGTAACCACGTCGGCGGTGTGCCTGGTGCTGGGTGCCGTCATCGGGCCGGCAGGATTCGGGCTGTTGAAACTGGACACCGCTGACGCTTCGATCTGGATGGAGCACCTGACGGAAGTCGCGGTGCTCTTTTCGCTGTTTGTCTGCGGCCTGAAATTGCGCTCGCCGCTCAAGCATAAAAACTGGCGGATTGCGGTCGGTCTGGCTGGCCCGGTGATGCTGCTGACCATTGTCGGCGTCTGCTTGTTGCTGCATTACGCATTGCAATTGTCATGGGGCGCGTCAGTGCTGATCGCATCGATCCTGGCGCCTACCGATCCGGTGCTCGCCGCCCTGGTCCAGGTCAACGACGCGCGGGATGACGACAGCGTGCGGTTCGGCCTTTCCGGTGAAGCCGGGCTCAATGACGGGATCGCGTTTCCGTTCGTGATCCTTGGCTTGCTCCTGCTGCAACACGAGGGCAATCCCGGCTGGTTGGGCGACTGGGTGCTGCGCAGTCTGATCTGGGCGGTTCCAGCCGGTTTGTTGACGGGTTACTGGATGGGACGCGGCATCGGCCGCCTGACCTTGGCGCTGCGGATCAAGAACGATGACAGCACGCTGTCTCCGAACGATTACCTGGCGCTCGCCTTGATTGCCCTGGCGTATGTCGGGGCCGAGTCTATCCACGCCTATGGGTTTTTGTCGGTGTTCGCCGCGGGCCTGGGGTTACGCCAGGAAGAAGTCAACTCAACGGGCAACGACGAGCTCCCTGCCGAGCATTTGGTCCAGCCCGTTGTCGGTCACCAGAACGTCGAACCGCAACACGCGGTGCATGGCGATACCGACAACCTTGAAGACACCCAGGTCGCCGCCGGCATCATGATGGGAGACATGCTTGCCTTTGGCAGCCTCGTGGAGCGGGCCATGGAAGTGTTTCTGGTGACACTGCTCGGCGTCGTGCTGATCGCTCACTGGGACTGGCGCGCTCTGCTGGTTGGTGGGGTGTTGTTTTGCCTGATTCGCCCTTTGAGTGTCGCCGTGATGCCGTGGGGACGGCTGCTCGATTGGCGCCAACGAATGTTGATCGGCTGGTTCGGCATACGTGGCATCGGCAGTCTGTATTACTTGTTCTACGCCTTGAATCACGGGCTGGGTCAGTCGGTGTCGGCGCTGTGTATGGACCTGACCTTGTCCGTGGTCGCCTTGAGCATTCTGATCCACGGCATCAGCACGCAACCCACCCTCGCCCGCTATGAACGGCGTAAGAAACAGGTTATTTGATTTTTTGCCTGCGTGTTTACGGGTGGATCGAACGAGTTTTCGCTTTTAAAAATTTGAAATCCCTGTGCAACCCGATAGTCACAACCTTAATTCCGCCTGTTTTTCTGCACGGCGGGACCCGACAGGTTCGGTTCCACTGTGGCAACGATGCCGTTTAAAAGGGACCTCAAGCAAATTAAGGTGCCGGTCATGATTCACTGTTCAACCCCCGATCAAATCAAAGCCTGCCGGGCGTTCGCCCTGGAATGTAATCGCCAGATGTTCGAAGAAGCCCAGTCGCTGAGCCGCTGTGCCTATGAAATGCTCGAGGTCGGCGATATGGACCTGGAACGATTTGACCGCTATCAGGCGATGCGCAGGAAGGCTGATCTGAAGTTTCAGGAGGCGATTGAGCATCTGCGCTTGCTCAATGCGGATTTCCCGCCGATCCCGATGTCCGTGAACAACTCCCATAGGTTGCGCCAGCAGCTTGAAGACCGGGCTTGCCCCTGAAAAACCCTGCTATCAGCCTTAACGCAATCTGTGTAGCAGCTGGCTTCGCGAGCTGCTACACAAATCGAATCTGATCGACGGTAACACACCGAAAATTCACATTTCACGACGGAAAACTTCGTGCCGCGAACTGCATGAGTCAATTTCCAGACTCATGCAGCCTGCACGACCTCACTTCGCCATCAGCGATCTCAACGTGTTGTTTTATATAGCGTTACCGAAAGCGTCAAAGTAGGCACGACAAATGCTCCAGGTCCATGAGCGACCTACGGCCATGAGACCGTTTGCGCCCACCCCGTGACTATTTGAGAGATTCGACCATGAACGCCATCGACCTGTTGAAAGCCGACCATGAACGCGTAAAAGGCATCCTGACCCAGTTGAGCGAGTCCACCGAGCGCGGTGTCAAAAAACGCACCGAGCTGCTGGCCAAACTTGAAATGGAGATTGCCATCCATACCCGACTTGAAGAGGAAGTCTTGTACCCAGCGTACAAAAAGGCCGGAGGCAAGGAACAGGACGTCATGTACTACGAAGCCAAGGAAGAACACCGCACCGTGGATTCTCTGGTGCTGCCGGACCTGAAAGTCACCGACCCTTCCACCCCGGAATTCGCGGGTCGGGTGAAAGTGGTCAAGGAGCTGCTGGAACACCACATTGAAGAAGAGGAAACGGAAATGTTCCCTCAGGCGAAAAAGCTGCTCGGCAAAGCCACCCTGGAAGAGTTGGGTGCGCAGATGGAAACGCTTAAGGCTCAGTACAAGAAAGAAATGAGCGCGTCCAATCTGGCGGCTTGATTTGGATGCTGATGCAAGAAAGCCCGGCGTTTGCCGGGCTTTTCAGTCTGCGATTCAACCGCCGGGGTTGGTCACCTGGATGAAAACCGCATAACTGCCCAGCAACACCCAGAACGTCGCGAAGATCCACGGCGTGCGCACGGAAAACAGCAGCGATTTGCGGTACCCCTTGTGGGACGATTCCATCTCACTGAACAGCGGTGATTCATCGTAAGCCAGCCCCATCAATGGCTCGCTGCGCAATAGCTCACTCTGCTTGAAGTGCCAATGATCGATGATGTCGTAGGCCGCACGAATACCCGGCCAGGCGTTCAACGAACTGAGCAGCCCCAACAGCGCGAGGAACGGCGGCACCACCAGGGTGAAGAGTTTTCCCCATTCGGGATTGAGGTTGGACATGCAGGAAGCAAAGGCAATCACCAGGAATGACTGCGCGGCCAGGTAAGCGTCGGTTCGATTGGCGAGGATGCTGGTTTCGTACTGGATTTCCCGACGATAGAAATCCAGGCGCTCCTTGGGCGAGCCGAACATCTTGGCGTTGTGTTCGGACAAGGCTTCTTCGGCGGTAGGTTCGGTCAGTATTCTGGGCACGGGAATGACATGTAGGCTGGGAAAGCGTTATGACGAAACCTGCCCCGACAAAGTTCAGACGGATTTAATGCACCTCGCTCGAACGCCACTTCGCCGACGTGGTCCTTCAAATACACAGGCTGATTTAGAGGACGGCGGATGGACGCTCTCGATTGGGTGCAATGGCCGGCGATGCTGATCACGGTGCTGGCGGCGTGGTTGATCGGCTCACAAACCTCATCGCGCAGGGTGTGGGGCTTCAGCTGCTTTATCATCAGCAACCTCTTGTGGGTGATCTGGGGTTACCACACCCACGCCTATGCGTTGATCGTGTTGCAGTTTTGCCTGTGTGCAATGAACTTGCGCGGCTTCAAGAAGAACGCCAATGGCTGAGCGTAACGCGGGTCACTTCATGGCCTGGGCAATGACCTCCACCAGATTGAGTTGGGTATACGGTTTGGACAAGCGCGGGAGTGCGGTCGCGAAGCCTTCAAGGCGCTCGGCATAACCGGTGGCGAGAATGATCGGCACGTCCGGCTTCAACGTCCGAATGGCCTGCGCCAATTGCGCGCCATTCATTTGCGGCATGGCCATGTCGGTAATGACCAGGTCAATGTTCTGCTCGTGTTCGAACAGCTCAAGCGCTTGTGCACCGGACACCGCACTGATCACCCGGTGTCCGAGGTCCTCAAGCAACAGGCCGGTACTGGTCAACACCAGGCTGTCATCGTCCACCACCATTACGCACAATTGATCCACTGGCGGTGCTTCCACTTCTGCTGCAGCGGGTTGGTTGAGTGCAGCCGTCGTGGCAGCGGGTATCCACAATTCGGCGACCGTGCCGATGTCTTTCTGGCTCTTGAGAACGAATCGCCCGCCCAATTGTTCGATAAAGCCATGGATCATCGACAACCCCAGCCCTGTGCCTTTGCCTACGCCTTTTGTGGTGAAGAACGGGTCCATGGCCGAGGCCAGGGTGGCCTCATCCATGCCCTCTCCCGTATCGGCGACGCTCAGGCACACATAGCGGCCGGGTTCCAGCAATAACGTTGATTGATCGGGGATTTCTTCTGCCCGGGTGCCGATGACGATTTTGCCGCCGTTGGGCATGGCATCCCGGGCATTGGTGGCGAGGTTCAGCACGGCCAGTTCGAGTTGATTGACATCGGCCATGACCGGAACGAGGTCGGGGGAAAAGCGTGTTTCGAGCTGCACGGAAGGCCCGAGGGAGCTGCGCAACAGGCCGCTGATCCCTTCCACCAACGCAGGAATCTCGACGGATTCGGACTTGAGTTCCTGACGTCTGGCGAACGCCAGCATGCGCTGAGTCAGGGACACACCACGCAGGGCACCTTGGGTGGCGTTGTCCACCAATCGAGTGACTTTCGGGTTGTCTCCCACGCGTTTGCGCACGATTTCCAGGTTGCCAAGGATAACGGTCAGAAGATTATTGAAATCGTGGGCGATCCCGCCACTGAGTTGACCGATGGCCTGCATCTTCTGCGCCTGGAACAACGCTTCACGGGTTTGCTCCAGAACCTTCTGTGCTTGTGTGGCCTCGGTGATGTCCCGGGTGATTTTGGCAAAGCCCAGCAACGTGCCCGTCTCCCCCCAGATCGGATCGACCACGACATGGGCAAAGAACCGCGTACCGTCCTTGCGCACGCGCCAGGCCTTGTTTTCGAAGCGTCCCTCTCGTGTCGCCGTCTCCAACGCGCGCTGCGGTTCCCCGGCTTCACGGTCTTCGGGGGTGTAGAAGATCGAAAAGTGCTGGCCAATGACCTCTTCGGGCCGGTAGCCCTTGATGCGCTGGGCGCCTTGATTCCAGTTGGTCAGGCGTCCGTCCGGGGCGAGCATATAGATGGCGTAGTCAGTGACGCTTTGAACCAGTAGCCGAAACTGCTGCTCGCTTTGCTTGAGGGTCTCTTCGGCCATTTTGCGGTCGGTGAGGTCCCGGGTGATCTTGGCGAAGCCCAGCAGCTTGCCGGTCGGATCGATAATCGGATCGATCACCACATGACACCAGAAGTGCGTGCCGTCCTTGCGAACCCGCCAGCCTTCGCCCTCGAAACGACCTTCGCGGATCGCCGTGTCCAGTGCACGCTGGGGCAGACCGATAGAGCGATCTTCTTCGGTATAAAAACGCGAAAAATGCTGACCGAGGATCTCCGCCTCCTCATACCCCTTGAAACGTTTGGCGCCAGCGTTCCAGCTGGAGATGATGCCATCGGGGTCAATCATGTAGATCGCATAGTCCACCACGGCATCAATCAGCAGGCGAAAGCGCATTTCCTCGATGGAGTTGGTTTTGGACTGGTTATCACTCATCGATCACACCCGTGATTATTGTTTTGTGGAGTATGCGACAAACCGTGGCTTTGGTGAGCCAGAAAACAATCATGTACTGGAGCATAACGTTGTGACCGCCTATTCTCGACGCCAAACGCCATTCCTGGCGGGTTCAAGGCGTCCCCGATGATCCTGATTCTGTTACCCACGTCTGACTACGATCCCACAGAGAGCAGCGTTCCATGGCAAGCCATGCGCCAGGCCGGTATTGAAGTGCGCTTTGCGTCGCCCGAGGGATTGCCGGCCTACGCCGATTCGCGCCTGGTGGACATCGGTTTTGGCCCGTTGAACCCGTTGCTGATGACGCGCAAGGCCGACCTTGCCAGCTACGCCCGGATGATCGAAGCCCCGTCATTTCGCCAACCGCTGTCCTATGACGATGTCGACCCCAGCGAGTTCCAAGGGCTGCTGATTCCCGGCGGGCATGCCAAGGGCATGCGCAGCCTGCTGGATTCCGAGCAGGCCCGACGGATCGCCCTGCACTTTTTCAAGGCAGACAAACCGGTGGCAGCGGTCTGTCACGGCGTGCTGGTGCTTGCCCGCACCCTCGACCCTGACAGCGGACTTTCGGTGTTGCGGGGTCGCAAGGTCACCGCCCTGGTAGCCAACACCATGGAGCTGCCTGCCTGGGCAATCACCGCGGCCTGGCTCGGACGTTATTACCGGACCTATCCTCAAACCGTCGAAGCGGAAGTCACAGCCGCCCTGTCCAGCCCGATGGATTTTCTGCGCGGGCCATTCCTGGCGGTGCGTGATTCGGCGGTCCAGCCACAAAGAGGTTTCGTCGTCCGCGATGGCCAGTTGCTGACCGCTCGCTGGCCGGGAGACTGTCATCGCTTCGCCGCCGAATGGGTTCGCCTGGTTATCGGTTCACGTATTTGACGATGCAGGCGTACAGATCGTTGTAGACAAAATCAGGGACAACCTCGGCGTATGTCTGGGTTTTGAGTAACGCCAGGTGGCATTCTTTTACCACCTCGTCACGCTCACTCAGGGTGTGGACATGATTATTGATGATGCTGTCATAGGCGCTGTACACCGTTGGCGTCGTAGAGGGCGTCACGCCAGCGGTTGTGGTGTAGGTGATATGAGCACGCGAGACGCGTTCTTTCAGCGCCCCGAACCCGCGTTCATACACCGTGATTTGTGAGCGATCGACCGCCTTCGAGGCGGTTTCGAAGGCCAGGATGATCGCTTGCTCATTCCTCATGGAGCTCTCCAGCGTCGATCGTGTGACAAACCTTTCCAGCTCGCGGTTTTCCAGGCTTTGAAAAGCTCTTTTGATGCTCGACACGTGGGCGAACTCCAGCGTGCAGCCAACGATATGGGTTTCGAACTGATAGCCGGCCGCCGTCGCCAGTGGTGGAAATGCCGCGAAATCGACGCTGTCGAACGCACACTCCATGATGATGTTGTATTTGAGTGTGAAGGCTTCGGTGAAGATTTTGGCGCAGAGCTCTCGGACGAAAACTTCGGTATGTTCATACGCATGCAGCACGCCACGCTTGATCATCTCCGCGTATTGAGGATGTTTCTGCCGGTATTCGGGCAGGTAGAGACGAACATATTTGTCGTAACGCCGGGTCGGCAGGAGTGTGTTTTCCAGCAGGAAGGTTTTACCCGAGCCTTGAAGCCCGGCAACCACCAGGATCTTCGGCGTTTCCTCGGCCGTGATACCGCGAAACAGTGTGGTTTTTATGACATTGAACGCGGCAGTGACCTGCTCAGGGGTATAGATGTAGTTCGGTGCGGAGCACATACCTTGATTTCCTTATCAAAGAGCGGCTGAAATTGATGCCTGCCCTTTGAATAAAGCGCTGATTCCGCATTTGTTCAAATGTGTGTGTCTTTCAAGATATGTATTTGTTTTAAAAGGTAAATAATCCTACACACCAGACGCCAGATGCGCCTGCTCGACCGACCACCAACGCGGCAGCAAGTGTTTGACCTTGCTGTCGCCGAACCGGTCATCAATCAACATCACCACCCCTTGATCCTGTTGAGTACGGATCACCCTTCCTGCCGCCTGCACCACTTTCTGCACGCCGGGATACAAGTAGGTGTAGTCATAACCGGCGCCGAAAATCGCCGCCATTCGATGCTTCATCTGTTCGTTGACCGGATTGAGTTGCGCCAGCCCCAGGGTGGCAATGAATGCACCGATCAGGCGTGCGCCGGGCAAGTCGATGCCTTCACCGAACGCTCCCCCCAACACCGCAAAACCAACGCCCTGGCTGTGCGTCGTGAACTGATCGAGAAAGGCCTGACGCTGCCCTTCCGCCATGCCCCGGGACTGCGACCACAGAGTGATCTGCGGGTGTCGCTCGGCCAGTAACTGCGCGACTTGCTGCAAATAATCAAAGCTGCTGAAAAATGCCAGGTAGTTACCGGGGCGTTGGCTGAATTGCCGTGCGATCAGTTCGACAATCGGTTCGAGGGACGCTTGGCGGTGGACGAATCGGGTCGATATCTGGCTGACAATTTGCACTTTCAACTGGTCGGCATGGAACGGGGATTCGACATCGATGCACACCGTGTCCGGCGGCGTACCCAGAAGGTCCGCGTAATAATGCCGAGGGCTCAGCGTCGCGGAAAACAGCACGGTGCTGCGCGCAGCGGTCAGGCGCGGACGGATGAAACCGGCCGGCACCACGTTGCGCAGGCACAGTTGCGACAGGTTGTGTTTGCGCTCCAGGTCACGCTTGCTGATGTCGAACAGAAACTGTTCATCGAAGAGTTCGGCCACCCGGCAAAACTGCAGCATGTCGAAGTAAAAATTCTGTAGGGCGCTGTCCAGGCCCTGGGGATGATCGTTGAGATAATCGCCGATGCTCGCGCTGCACGACGACAGCGCCTGGAGGAGCTTTTCCGGTGCCTTGTCGTAGGCCTGATACGGCGCCAATTGCAGATTATGCAGGGCATTCCACTCACGATTGACCCGCTGCAACGGTTTTTTCAGGGCGTCCGGCGCGGTTTTTCGTACCCCGTTTAGGGTCGACTGATCGAGCGTGGCGCTGTACATCTGCCGGCCGCGTTCCACCAGGTTGTGCGCCTCATCCACCAACACCGCGACTGTCCAGTTATTGGCCTGGGCCAAGCCGAACAACAACGCACTGAAATCGAAATAGTAGTTGTAGTCGGCGACCACTACATCGGCCCAGCGGGCCATTTCCTGGCTCAGGTAATAAGGACAGACCTCATGCGCCAATGCTACTTGGCGCAAGGCGTCCTGATTCAACAGGCTGAGTTCACTGGCGGCCTGGCGGG
Source organism: Pseudomonas sp. UMAB-40 (assembly GCF_900095275.1). Lineage (NCBI taxonomy): Bacteria > Pseudomonadati > Pseudomonadota > Gammaproteobacteria > Pseudomonadales > Pseudomonadaceae > Pseudomonas > Pseudomonas sp. UMAB-40. Next base: position 306,914 of record NZ_LT607552.1, on the reverse strand, counting down.
CGGCCGGCAAACGGTCGTAAAAGCCCTGGGCCAAAGGGCAGGATTCACCGTGACAGGCTTTGTCCGGGTGCTCGCAGGCCTTGTCCCGGGCGATCATCTCCAGCACCCGCAACGGCGGCGCATCGGCGCTCTCCAGGATGACGTGCGCGGCATCGAGCGCCAGTTTGCGCCCCGGCGTTTTCGCCGTCAGAAAGAACACCTTGTCCAACTGCTGCGGCGCCAGGGCCTTGAGCATCGGAAACAGCGTGCCCACGGTCTTGCCGATGCCGGTGGGCGCCTGAGCCATCAGGCAACGACCGGTGCTGACCGCCTTGAACACCGATTCCGCCAGGTGCCGTTGCCCCGGACGAAAGTCGGCATGGGGAAACGCCAATTGCTGCGCCGCGTGATTGCGCGCGTCGCGATGGGCCATTTCCTGCTCGGCCCATTGCAGGAACAGCCCGCAATGATGCTCGAAGAACGACTGCAACTCCCCGGCGCTGAAGGCCTCGACCAGACAGGTTTCCTTTTCGCTGACGATGTCGAAGTACACCAGCGCCAGATTGATCTGCGCCAGTTCCAGCTTCTGGCACATCAGCCATCCGTAGACCTTCGCTTGCGCCCAGTGCAATTGCCGATGGTTGGCCGGTTGCTTGCTCAGGTCGCCGCGATAGGTTTTGACTTCTTCCAGGCAGTTTTGCGCCGGGTCGTAGCCGTCCGCCCTGCCCTTGACCTTCAAGGTTTTGTACAGGCCTTCGAGGGCCACTTCACTTTGATAGCCCTCGCTTCGACGCGAGGCCACGGTGCGGTGCCCGACGATGCCTTCCAGCGCGGTTGGCGACGGCGTGAAACGCAGGTCGAGGTCGCCGACCTTGGCCGTGAATTCACACAGCGCCCGCACCGCAATGCTGTAGCTCAAGCGCTCTGCTCCGCCCATTGCACGTAGCAGACGGCGATCGGCATCTGATGTTCGTGACAGAACTCCAGCCAGCGCAATTGGTTGTCTTGCAGGCGATCGCCGGGACCTTTGACTTCGATCATGCGGTAGGTCTTGCGTTGCGGCCAGAACTGGATCAGGTCGGGCATGCCGGCCCGGTTGGCCTTGATGTCCAGCAACAGGCGATTGAACCAGTGCTTGAGGTGTTCGGCGGGCAGGCAGTCAAGCGCCTGATCCAGCAGTTCTTCGCTCAGCGCGCCCCAGAACACAAACGGTGACTGCACGCCCCACTTGGCGACGTAACGTTCACGGATAGTCTGGATATAACGCCCGTCATCGAGTTCGGCGAGACAGGCCTGAAACTCATCCGCCCGACGTGCATGGAAGTCTTCGTTGAGCAGGTCCACCGGCCCGCGCTGGAACGGGTGGAAAAACGCCCCCGGCAACGGCGTAAAGATCGCCGGCCAGCACAGCAGGCCGAACAGCGAGTTGATCAGACTGTTCTCGACGTAATGCACCGGGGCCGAATCCTCCGCCAGGTGCGCCTGCACATGAAATTCGACCGACAGCGCAGGATCGGTCCTGGGCAACTGAAGGTCCAGGCGCAGCATTTCCCGGGGAGATTGCCGTTTCATTGCCGGGCCACCCAGTTTGCGCCGCAGCCTGGGCAGCACACGCAGCACATGCTGATGCTCGGTGGCGCTTTCCGGCGATTGCTCCGCGTGCATGGCCAGGTGCAGGGCCAACTGATATTCGCCACAACGCTCCAGCACACGGATAAGGCGCACCCGAGCGCCGGGGTAGGCGCAATCGCGGTAAATCGACAGCGCCGTGGAGAAATCCGTCATGCGTTCACAATGCTGACCAATCTGGAACAGCAACTTGCCCCGGCGTCGTTGCAGCCAAGGGTTGTCGAGTAGCACCTCGTTGATCTGCTCGACAATGTCCGCCACCTCTTCACCGGCCTCGAAACGTTGCTGGCAGTGGTGCAGGAACAGGCAGGCGTCCACGTCTTCACGGCTGCGCAGGCCCCGGGATTCTGTACAGAATTCGACTTTCTCGTAAGTAAAGATACCGAGATCGGCCAACACGAATTCCGACCAGTCCTGATACAGATTGCCGAAGAACATCAGCCGCAAGCGGTCGCACAGGTCCATGATGGTCAGCGTGAACAGTCGGTCGCTCAGTTGCGGGCACCATTGCGCGAAGCTTTGCGCCTCGCAGAACTGCTCGCTCAGGGACGCCAGCCATTCGGTCTTCTTGCCTTTGGGTTGACAGAGGGTGGCACCGAAGCAGTGAAGAATCTCGGCCTTGAACAGAACGTCGAAAAGCTCCTCGAGCTGTAGCGGCGATTGCGCAGAGATCCAGCCTGCCGCCAGCAATGGCTCGGCAGCACTGGCAATGTCGCCAATTTCGACATAACTCAATTTGCCGGCCCTAAAATGCAGTCCCTTGCGCATCACCATCCTGACCAGCAGCGCCCGGGACTCGCGGGGCTGCCGACTGAAATCGCGGATGAAGGCCTGCTCCTCGACGCTCAGCACATCGGCATAACGATGCTCAAGCCAATCAAGCACTTGCATGAAGTTGTTCAGGTAATAGAACGGGTCGTCGAGAGGATTTGCGGTCACAGGGAAAAAGGGCCATGGCGAGCGAGTACTGGTTATTCGTACAGATACCAGCTCCGGTGTATCCGGTGCAAACGGAAAAGGATAAGCGGCGGCGCTATTTGGCTATTTTCGGGTGACCATCGAACTTTCTGCCGATCTATGGCACCAACCGGCATAGCGGCTTTTTTTATGCAGTTGAGAGGTGGGTATGAATATCAAGACTCTGGGTTTGCCCTTGGCAGCAGCGGCCTTCCTGGCCCTGGCCGGTTGCTCCACGCCAACGGTCGTGACGTTGCAGAACGGCACCCAGTATTTGACCGAAGACATGCCGAAAACCAAGACCAAGGACGGATTTTACGAGTTTGAGGATATTTCCGGCGCGAAGGTGAAGGTCAATGCCAAAGATGTAGCCACGGTTCGCGAGGAAGACTGAAAACCGCGTTATCGTTCTTCGCGGTCAAGCCTCGCGCCTACAAGGAATCGCACAACCCTGTAGGAGCGAGGCGTGCCCGCGAAGAGGCCCTCACAGACGCCGAAAATCTAAGGCATCCACGGCGTACTGTTATCGCAGGAGACGAACTTCCCTCCTCGCCTCCTCAGTTCTTCATGAATCTTCTGGCAGCGCTCGTAATCCTGCTGCATTGCGTGGTCGATGCTGATGTTGCCGGTGATCTCCGTCTGCTTTTCCTCCGAGCGAAAGGTCACAAAAGGCTCTTCCGGCTGGAGCTCGAAACGGCTTTTCTCTTCCAGGGGGCCGACAGTTTCCGGCGATGCCGGTGTCGGCAGTTGATCTGGCGTCATGCCATAACGGCTCAAAATCGAGCTATGAGGCAACTCTGCAGCGGCACTCCCTGATAACAGGGCCAGCGCCAACCCGATGAGGTGCTTCTTGCTGTTACTCACGTTGCTTAATCTCCTGATCCAGTACTCAATCCTGTTGTTGCAAGGTATTGGAGTCCATCGGTGACTATCGGGTCACGTGAGCAGGCAGGTTTACCGCGCTATCGTTCATCGCGAGCAGGCTCGCTCCCACATTGGATCGCGGTCTAATGTGGGAGCGAGGCGTGCCCGCGAAGAGGCCCTTACCGGCGCCACATCAACGTCAGGCGATTACGATCCCGGAACCAGACAAACTGTCCAGCCCAACCCCCACCAACGTCACCGAATCCCCGCCAAACGTCAGCACCGTATCCTGCCCCACCACCGAGGCATGAGCCCGATAGTCATCATTCGGCACGACCCCCTGAACCCCGAGAAATACCAGCTTGTCGTTCGTCTGATACCCCACCACCCGGTCCTGCCCAAACGCACCGCTGAACAGGAACGTATCACTCCCGCCCCCCGATTCCATCAGGTCATTCCCCGCCCCGCCCACCAACACATCGTTGCCCTGGCCGCCGATCAAATGATCGTTGCCGTCCAGACCGAACAACCAGTCGCCCGTCGCATGTGCCTTAAGCGTATCGGCCCCCGCACCGCCCTTCATCGATGACGCGTACTGAGTCAGGTTGTTGCCGACAGCAAGACCATTGGCCGTCACGCTGTGCGTCACGTCATCCTTGAACAGCCCCCACAAGAACCCCGGTTCCTTGGTGACAATGCTGCCGATGTCCCGGGTGATGCTGATGCCGCCATTGGCATCACGGACGTAGAGGTTGCCGGCGCCATCGTTGGCAAAGTTGAAATTTTTCACCGACTGCTGCAAGTCCAGCACGTTGCTGCCCTTGCCACCCAATACGATGTTGTAGCCGCCACCGTCACGGAAGGTGTCGTTACCGTCACGCCCCTCCAGGTAGTCGTTGCCCTTGCCACCCTGAATCAGGTCATTGCCGTCGCTGCCGATGATGAAGGTGCTGCCCTTGTGGGTTTCGGCGTTGCGATTCAGATCCTGAACCCAGGTATTGGCGCGCGCCGGGTCCGAAAGGTTGGCGACGATGATCGTCGAGTCTTTGCTGGTAAGGTCGTAGAACTTTGATTCGATCACCCGGTTCATGCCCTCGCCATAGGCGGTCGGCAAGTGCGAGATCCAGGTCGGGATGTTGAGGATGGAGAACGGCAGCACATTCCACGCGGTCGAGGCGTAGTAGTCGTTGAAGCTGACGATGTTATCGGTCGCTGAGGCCTTGGCGGCATCGTGCACGCCCACCGACGACAGGTTGAATGATGAACCGTCGAGGGCCCGAAACACCGGGTCGTTTTCATAGCCGACGTTGAGCACTTTGTCGGTGCTGCTCTGGGTCGGGGACGCGTAGGCGATGTAGTTGGAATCCTTGTAGAACCCGGACCACTTGTCTGTGCTCAAGTCCGCCAGGCTGTTGACCGCCAGCCCGCCGAGGCTGTGGCCGCTGACCAGCACGTTCTTGCCTGACAGGCCATTGGCCTGGGCAAATGCCATGACGTCGCCGAGCAGATTGCCGAAGGCTTCGCCCACATAGTTTTTCGCATAATCCTTGGGACCGAAGGCCGCCAGCAGATCGTTGATCACGTCGCCGATGGAGTCGCCAATCAAGGTTTCCCGCGGGCCGCTGGTGCCGCGAAAGGCAATGCCGATTTCGCTGAGATGGCCTTGAGCATCGTACTTGCCGAGGATCTCGACCTGCGCGCTGGTGTACCCGGCCTTCTCGCCGAAGAACGTTCCGCGAGCGTCCACCTTGCCGTCATAACCCAGTTGCGAGGCCGTGATGGGCGTCCAGCCGGCTTTTTGCACGGCCTCCAGCGCTGCTTTTTCCGAATCGGGGTTCCAGGGTATGCCGGGGATCACGCCTTGGGAATCGGTGCCGCCCAGCAGCGCGGTGATCAGGGTCGCCGGCAAGCCCAGGCCGAAGCCGTTGTGCTGGTAACCGGTGGCAAAGCCGTTGTCGAGGTTGTGATAGGAATACAGCGTGATCGCCATAGCGTCGGTGAATAACGCTTTGGAATCGGCTGTGCCTAAGTTTTTGTAGTCATACACACCCATTGGTATTGCCTCTCTTTTGTTGGAATTGTCAGAGATAGCTCACAACCAGGACGCCTCATTCACGAGGCGCCCCGGAGCATTTAGTGCATGCAGCCTTTACGCAAACGTGATGCCTGAAGCCGACAGGCTGTCCAGTCCTACCCCCACCAGGGTCACGGCAAAATCACCCACTTTCAGCACCGTGTCATGGCCCGACTGCGAAGCGTGTTGCTTGTAGTCATAACCCTGCCCCGCGCCCTGAACGCCGAGGAACACCAGCTTGTCGTTGCCTTGGTAGCCATTGATCGCGTCAAAACCGAAGGCGCCGCTGAACAGGAAGGTGTTGTTGCCACCCGAACCCTGCATCACGTCGTTGCCCGCGCCACCGACGAAGGTCACCTGGCTTTTGTCGCTGCGCAGCAGGTCGTCGCCGGCATGACCGAACAACCAGTCGCCGTCGACGCTGGCCGCCAGTGTGTTGCCGTAGGCGTCACCGTTGAGCGAGTGGCTGTAGTGGGTCAGCTCGCTGCCGTTGAGCAAGCCATTGGCGGTGACGCTGTAAGTCACCTCCTTGCTCCCCCACCATGAATCCGACTCCTTGCTCACCAGCGCGCCGATATCGCGGGTCATACTGATGCCGCCATAGGCGTCACGCACATACAGGGTGCCATCGCCATCGTTGGCAAAGCTGAAGTTCTGCAACGGCTTCTGCAACTCGAAGGTGTTGCTGCCCTTGCCGCCCAGCAGGAGGTTGTAGCCACCGTCATCGCGGAAGCGGTCATTGCCGTCGCGGCCTTCGATGAAGTCATTGCCGGCACCGCCCTTGAGCAAGTCGTCGCTGTCGGTGCCGATGATGAAGGTGCTGCCGGTGTGGGGTTCGCCGCTGCGACCGAGGTCCTCGACCCAGGTTTTACCCCGGGACGATTCCGCCAGATTGGAGACGATCAGCGTCGAGTCCTTGTCGGTCAGGTCGTAGAACCGCGAGTCAATCACCCGGTTCAAACCGTCGGCATAGCCCAACGAGCCATGGGCCGACCAGTTCAGCGGATTGAGGATGCTGAACGGCACCAGGTTCTGTGCGGTGGACGCGTACTGGTCATTGAAGTTGACGATGTTGTTGGTCGCCGAATCCTGATGGCCGTCGTGCTTGCCCAGCGAACCTGTGCTGAACGTGGTGCCGTCTAGCACCCGGAACACCGGGTCGTTCTCGTAGCCGATGTTCAACACATTGTTACCGGTGGCGCTCTGGGTCGGTGAGGCGAACGCGATGTAATTGGCGTCCTTGTAGAAGCCGCCCCAGTTGTTGCTGCTCAGTTCAGCGAGGCTGTTGACCCCCAAACCGCCGAGGCTATGGCCGCTGACCATGACGTCCTTGGCGCTCAGGCCATGGGCAATGGAAAACGCGGCAACGTCCTTGAGCAAGGTGTCGAAGGCGTTTTTCGCGTAGTTCGTCGCGTAATCCACCGGGCCGACGGCGGCCAGCAGGTTGTTTTTCATGTCGCCGAAGGTGTCGCTGTACCCCAGGCCTCCGGTGCCCCGGAAGGCAATGCCGATACCGATCAGCTTGCCCGCCGTGTCGTACTTGCCGAGCACTTCGGCTTCGGCGCTGGTGAAGCCGTCCTTCTCACCAAAGAAGGTGCCCTGGGCGCCGACCTTGCCTTGATAACCCAGCTGCGCAGCGCCAATCGGCGCCCAAGCGGTGGCCGGCAGCGGCTGACCGGTTGGCGTGTACGCATACAGCGTCAGGGCCATGGCGTCGCTGTACAACGCCTTGCCGTCAGCATTTTTGTAATCAAACAGTCCCATGTTGTTTGCTTCCTTTGCGTGAACTCAGAACTGCCAGTCGAGTGTCAGACCTACACCGTGGTCTTTCTCGTTGGAGCCCAGCAGTCCGTTGTAATCCAGGCTCACACGCACATCCTTAGCCACCACCAGACCGGCACGCGCACCAATGACGGCGGCGTTACGATCCAGTGACACGCTCTGCACGCTGAACCCTGTGTTGCCGTTGGCGAAAGCCAGGTGGTCTTCGGAACGGGTGTTGCTCAGGTTGTGCTGCCAACCCAGGGTGCCGGACAGTTCCAGCTGCTGTTTGTCCGACAGTGCAATGGCTTTGCTCGCCCGTACACCGAGGGTCGACAGCACGGCGTCGCGGTTGTCTTCGCCACCCTTGAGGGCTGCGGCATCACCTTTCTCGGTGAAGCTGTCGCTGTTGAGGTGCACGTAAGCCAGGTTGGCGAACGGCTCCAGAGCCAGCGGTTGCAGGTCCAGGCGATACGCCACTTCGGTAAACAGTTGGGCGGTGGTCGCATCGCGCTTGGATTTCTGTTTGCCGCTGACGTCGCCGAATTGCAGGTCGCGTTTCACATCGATGCGATGCCAGCTGTAAGCGCCGCCGACGCTCAAGCGCAGTGCATCGATTTCATGGCCCAGGTAGGCGCCCAAGTGGTAGCTGTCGACCGAGGCTGATGAATGCGTGCCATCGCCCATGCTCAACGAGCTGTCGCTATAACCTGTGACGAAACCGAGCCGCGTATCTTCAGTGATCAGACCGTCGACACCGGCCAGCAAGCCACCGATGGAGCTGGTGGAACTGGCGTTGTCATGCCCGCCGTCGCTCTTGCCCCAGGCGCCGAGGACTTTGACCCAGGCGTTGCTGCGGTCATCGGTCGGTGCCGCAGCATCGAACAGATCACGCTCACGCAGGCGTTCGCCGACGGCATCGCGCAGGTAACGGCTGTCGTTGATCAGCAACGTGCCGATCGCCGGATGAATCTCACCAGACAGTTGCTGGAAGGCTTGTTGCGCGACCGCTGCCGTCGGCGACAGCAGCAGGGTTTCATAGAGCGGATTGCCGGCGCCCAGTTGCTCGGCAGCGGCAGCGACGGCGCGTTGGTTCGGGGTCTGGCCGACGCTGGCGAAGGATGCTGCGTTGCGCTCTACCGCCAACTGGATGCCAGTGGCCGAATAGTCGAGTGCGCCGCCGATGAACAGATAGTTCGGCAAGACTGCGCCAAACCGCCCTTCGATCCCGCCGGCCGCTTGCAGGATGTTGTATTGATTGCCGAGAAGGGATTGCACCTCGCTGGTGGTCAGCAAGGTCGGGCTGTTTTCCAGGGACAGGCTGACGGTCGCGCCGTCGATCACGGCTTTACCGCCCGCGATGATCTGGTCGCTGCTGGTGGACGACAATTCCACGGCGTAGGTCGAGCCAGGCTCGAAGGTTACGTCACCCGCCACCTGCAAAGTGCCGATGGAATTGCCGGGGGCCACGGTGCCGCCGCTTTTCGCGGTCAATGCGCCGATGCGGCCGTTACCGCCGAGGATCCCGCTGTCGTTGACGGTGACCGCCGAGAGCAGCGAGCCGTTGATCGCCAACCGACCCTGATTGACCAGCGTCGGGCCGGCGTAGGTGTTGGCGCCGGTCAGCACCAGCGTGCCGATGCCCTGCTTGGTCAGGCCGCCGTGGCCGGAAATGTCGTTACGCCAGACGTCCCGCCCGCACTGCACGTCGTTGCACACCCTTTCGGTCGGTTTGCCCGCGTCGATAATCGCGCCAATGCCCGGCAAGTCCGCGACAAACTGGCTGGAGCCGTAGGCGCCCTGGATGCGGAACTCCTCGGGAATGTCTTGCTCGGTGACCAACATCGCCGGGCCATCGATGCCTTTGCGCAGGTTGATCATGCCCCAGCCGTACAGCGCGTCCACACCGGGTGCGCCCATGTCGGTGGCGGTGGTGCGCAGCACGCTGGCAACCTGGGCGCCAGTCATGTACGGGAAGCGCTCCATCAGCACCGCCACCGCGCCCGCGACGTGCGGCGCCGCCATGGAAGTGCCGTTTTTGTTGGCGTAGCCCACGGTCAGGTTATCGGCATTGGTGCCGCCGATGACTGCGCTGAAGATTTTGCTGCCCGGTGCCGACACGCAGAAACTCGCGGTGTAGCCGCAGCGCGACGAGAAGGTGCTGATGTTGTAGAGGTCCGGGCTGTTGAGGTCCGGGTTCTTCTGCAAGGCCGCGACGGTCATCCAGTTCGGTGCGATTTCAGGGACGAAATAACCGAGGCCGGCAATGGCGTCCGGGTTATTGAGGTTGTAGTCGTTGCCGGCGGCGAAGATCGTCACGATGCCGCTGCGAGCAGCCGCGATCGCACCGTCATAAGCGCCGCCCTGGCGCGTGCCGAGGATGGGCTGGATCTCATTGAACTGCAGTCGCGCGTCCTGCACGGTGAAGTGCGGATACGCCGGGTCGCGGCCACCCAGGTCGAAGCGATCAGTGATGCCTATGCCCCAACTGTTGTTGATGATCCGCGCGCCGCTGGCGATCAACGCATCCCAACCGGCCTTGTACACCGCGCCGTCGTTGCCGAGGATGATGCCGTCTTCAGGGCCCGGATCGCCGTTGTCGGCACTGATGATTTGCGCGTTGTACGCCACGCCGTGCATCGGGTTGCCGTCACGGCTGCCCGCGGCGATCCCGCCGACGTGAGTGCCGTGGGAGCCGAGCTTGCCGTCGTAGCCAACCGTGGGCGAGCCGTCATACCGAAACGCATCGCCGGCTTTGACCGGGATGTACGGGTCGGTGTACTCGCGGATACCGCTGGTGACCAGAGTGACGACCTTGTTGGCACCGGAAAACTCCGGATGCTGGGCGTAAACCGGCTGATCGAAGATCCCCAGTTTCACGCCTTTGCCGCTGTAACCGGCAGCGTAGGCTTCCTGGGCATTGATGGCGCCCAGACCCCAGTCAGCGTTGAACTCAGCGCTGCGCCAGCTGTTGGGATCGCCTGCACGACCGTTTTCCACGTAGGGCGCGGCTTGCGCGGTGCCTATCGAGGCCAGCGCACAAAGCAGGGCTCGGTTGAGTGCTTTCAAGGCGAATAGGTTGTTGTTCTTAACTTTCATCCAGCGACCATCCTTAGTTGTCTTGCCAAAATCCCTGTGGCGAGGGAGCTTTCTCCCGCTCGGCTGCGCAGCAGTCGCAAATCGGCTGGTGCGTTATCCTTGAAGAATCACCGTTGCTGGTGTTGGGGCGGCTTCGCCACCCAGCGGGAGCAAGCTCCCTCGCCACATTTAATGTTTGCCGCATTTGTTGTTTACAGCGTCAGAACTGCCAATTGAGGCTCACCCCTACACCATGGCTCTTCTCGCGGCTGGCCAGTTGGCCGGTGTAATCGAGGTTCACGCGAATGTCCCGGCTCAGGGCCAGGCTGGCGTGAGCGCCTACCAGCGCCGCGTCACGCACCATTGGCGACCCTTCCACCGAGAACGCCGTGCTGCCGCTGGCAAATGCCAGATGTTCTTCAGCATCGGTATTGCTCAGGTTGTGCTGCCAGCCGAGGCTGCCGCTCAGGTCTAGTTGTTGCTGGCCGGACAAGTTCACCGTTTTCAACGCGCGCACGCCCAACGTGCTGAGCATCGCCTCACGCGTGTCGCCACGGCTTTTCAGTGCAGCGCCATCACCTTTCTCGGTAAAACCTTCGGTGTCGAGGTGGACGTAGGCCAGATTGGCAAAAGGTTCGAGCGCCAGCGGTTGCAGGTTCAGTCGGTACGCCGCTTCGCCAAACACCTGAGTGGTGCCGGCATCGACCTTGGCTTTCTGCCTGGCGCTGACGTCGCCGTATTGCAGGTCACGTTTGACGTCGGCGCGATGCCAGCTGTAGGCACCGCCGGCACTCAGGCGCCAGGCACCCAGTTCGCGGCCGGCATAAGCGCCCAAGTGATAGCTGTCGACCTTGGCCGATGAATGAGTGCCCGAGCCCATGCTCACCGAGCTATCGCTATAACCCGTGACCAGACCGATCCGGGTTTGCTCGTCGATCGCACCATCGACACCGGCGAGCAAGCCGCCAATCGAGGTGGTGTAACCGGCGGTGTCATGGCGATCATCGGTCTTGCCCCAGGCCCCGAGCGCCTTGATCCAGCCATTGCTTTGCGCGCCTTTGGCGTCAACCAGTCGCTCACCGATTGCATCGCGCAGGTAACGACTGTCATTGATCAGCACCGAGCCCAACGCCGGATAGATTTCCCCCGACAACTGCTGGAACGCCTGCTGTGCGGATGTCGCGGTGGGCGACAGCAACAGGCTTTCGTACACCGCATTCCCCGCCCCAAGCCCTTCCACGGCGGAGGCGACGGCGTGTTGGTTCGGCGTCTGGCCGACGCTGGCGAACGTCGTGCCGTTACGCTCCACACTCAGTTGAATACCGGTGGCGGCGTAATCGAGACTGCCGCCGATGAACAGATAGTTGGGCAACACCGCGCCGAACTGCCCCTGGATACCACCGGCCGCCTGCAGAATGTTGTATTGCTGACCGAGCAGGCTTTGCACTTGTTGAGTGCTGAGCAAGGTCGGGCTGTTTTCCAATGACAGGCTGACTGTCGCGCCGCTGACCGTGGCCGTACCGCCTGCGACGATCCGGTCGCTGTCGGTCGGCGACAACTCCACCGCGTAGGTCGAGCCGGGCGCAAACGTGACATCGCCGGCGACCTGCAAGGTGCCGATGGAATTGCCCGGCGCAACGATAGCGCCGCGGTTGGCCGTCAGTGCGCCGACTCGTCCTGAACCGCCCAGGGTGCCGCTGTCATTGACGGTCACGGCAGAAGTCAGCGAACCGTTGACCGACAGTAAGCCGCCGTTGACCATGGTCGGTCCGCGATAGCTGTTGTCACCGATCAGCATCAAGCGTCCGGCCCCTGACTTGATCAGGCTGCCTTCGTACACACGGTTGACGGCGGCTGAATCGCGAGCCATGCCGACGGCGTAATCCGTCTGGTCCTGCTGGCTGGCACCGGCCGGCACGCCATTCTCCCAGCCCTTGGTCTTCAACGTCTGTTGCCAGGCACTGCGTTCGGCCGCGTCCTCACTCTGCCGCTGGATCAGCGCGTTGTCGGAGATGTCGTTGCTCCAGACATCGCTCTGCCCTGCCCCCAGATTGGCGTCGAAGCGCCCGAGCAATTGCCCCGGCCCGCGCATCGCCCGTTCGAGGTTGGCCACGCCCCAACCGACGCGGGTATTGGGCGCCTGGGTGACGGAACCGTCGAGTTGGGTGGCGGTGGTCAACAGGGTTTCCAGCGCCTGCTGGTTGGTCATGTACGGATAGCGTTCCATCACCAATGCCAGGGCGCCAGTGGCATGCGGTGCGGACATGGAGGTGCCGGACTTAATCGCATAACCGGCGTCGGGGATGGTGCTGTCGATCTTCGCGCCGGGGGTGGTGATGCACCAATACTTGGCGATCCCGCACTGGTTGTACTTCTGCTGATTGCTTTGATCCAGCCCCGACACCGCCAGCCAGTGGCCTTCAAGGTCTGGCTGGAAATACGGCAAGGCCGAACGCACGCTGGCATTGGGATAACCACTGTTGCCAGCGCTGAACACGTTGATCACACCGCGACGGGAAACATCAGCCGCCGCATCTAGCCAGGTGCCTTTGTTCCAGTGCTGGGCGTAGGCGGCGTGCAAATCCTCGAGGGTGCGATAGCTGACGTCCGGTGGCTGGCTGCCCCAACTGTTATTGATCGCCCGCACACCGGCGTCGGCCAAGGCGTTATAGACCGCTTTGAAGTAGCGCGGATCAGGATTGGGGCCGAACAGAAAACTGTCGTTCTTGTTGGTATTGCCGACGTAGACCTGCGCGTTGTACGCCACACCGTGCATGCCGGTGCCATCGCGGGAGGCGCCAATGGTGCCGGCGACGTGGGTGCCGTGGGAGTCGTTGTTGGCGTTAAGGGTGCCGTCGACATTGAACAGTGAGCCGTCGACGTAGCTGCCGCTGGCCAGCACCGCGTGGTAGCGGTCGGTGGCGAATTCGGGATGAGCGGCATCGAAGCCTGAATCAAGCTCGCCGATTTTCACACCCTTGCCGGTGATGCCGGCGGCGTAGGCCTGGTCGGCCTGCATGCGGGCCAGTCCCCAGTCACGCTGAAATTCCACCGAGCGCCAACTGGCCGCATCGCCCAGGGTGCCGTTTTCCTGATAAAGCGCCTGGGCCGAGCCTGGCGCTACTGAAATCCAGAGCAATAACGTGCCGACCGACATCGGCTTGTTCTGTACGTCCATGTCAACTTCTCGCTTTTTTGGCGTTTTTAGAATTCTGGTTGCCCACTAGGGGCTGCAACGCAACAGGTCAAATCATTGAGATCCCGGGCCTTGACCGAATGCCTCGTCCACCTTGGCCAGATCCTGCTCATTCAAGGTCCCGGCGTAGTAATGCAACTTGGTCCAGGCCATCAAGTAGTCGTACCTTGCCTGAGCCAAATCCCGGCGGGTGGTAAATAGTTGTTGCTCGGCATTCAACGCATCCAGGTTCACCCGCTCACCGCCCAGGATGCTTTGCTTGGTCGAGACCACCAGCGCTTCCGCCGATTTCAGGGCTTTCTGATAAGCGCGCAACTTGTTCACCCCCGACAGGCAGGCACTGAATTGCCGACGCAGCTCGATCAGGGTTTCCCGGGTCTTGCCATCGAGTTCGTACTCGGCCTGTTCCATGGTCCGGCTGGCCTGACGGGTCGACGCCGACACCCCGCCGCCGGCGTACAACGGCACGCTGACTTCAATGCCGATGGTGTTGGTGTCGTAACGCTGGTTGTAGGTGTTGCCGCTTTCCGATTCGTTCTGGCGCACCGAAGCGTAGGCACTGACTTTCGGCAGGTGTCCGGCGCGGTTGCGTTCGACTTCATACCGCGCGACTTCCACCGCCTGACGCTGGGAGGCCAGGTTCGGGTTGTTGGCCACGGCCATCTCGTGCCAGGTGTCGTAGTTGGCGGGCAATAGGCTGAAGGTCTGGAAGTTCTGGTCCAGTGGCGCCAGGTCCGTGATGTCGACGGCCGGCACGCCAATCAGCGCACCCAGTTCGCGCAAGGACGCGTCCTGCTCGTTGCGTGCCTCGATTTCCTCGGCGGTCGCCAGTTCGTAACGAGACTCGGCCTCAAGAATATCGGTGCGCGTGCCCTCGCCTTGCCGGAACATCTGCTCGTTCTGCTGGAACTGCTGCTCGAAGGCCTTCTTCTTCGCCAGCGCGATGTCGATCTGATCCTGAGCGAACAACGCGTGGGTGTAGTTTTCCAGCACACGAACCAGCAATTCCTGGCTCTTGCCGCGGAAGGCTTCGTCGGCAAACAGCGATTGCGCCACGCCTTTTCGATACGCCGCATAGGCTTCGTAATCGAGTAATGGTTGTTGCAGGGTCAGGTTCGAGCCGAAGCTGCTGTAGTTGCGGTCCTCAGTGAAGTCCGGCCGACCTTCATTGATTTGGGTGACCTTGGAGGTGTTGCGCCCCTTGTTGTAGGTGTAACCGATCCTGGGCAACAGCCCGGCACGGCCGATAATGCGGTTTTCAAGGCCTGCATCGCGTTCCTTCATGGCGCCAAGGAACACCGGGTCATTGCGCAACGCTTGTTCGTAGATATCGAACGGCCCCATGGCGGCCATCGCACTTTTGCACGTCAGCAACGCCAGGGTGGCTGCCAGCATTGAAAGCTTATTCATACAGCCGAACATCCTTATTCCTCGGTCAACGCGGAGCCTGCCCGGTCGAGCAGCGGTTTGAACAAATAGTTGAGGAGTGAACGTTCACCGGTACGCACGAACATTTCCGCCGGCATGCCGGGCTTGATCACCAGACCGTTGAGTTTTTCCATGGCCTGATCGCTGACGCTGCTGCGCAGCACGTAGTAAGGCGCGCCGGTTTTCTCGTCGACCATCTGGTCGGCGGAAATCAGGCTGACTTCGCCGGGTACGCGCGGCGTTCGGCTCTGGTTGAACGCGGTGAACAGAATGTCCACCGGCAAGTGGGTGCCAACCTTGTCGATCAGGTTGATCGGCAAGTGCCCTTCCACTTCCAGGCGGGTGCCTTGCGGCACGATCTCCAGCAAGGTTTCGCCCTGGCGGACCACCGCACCTTCGGTGTGAACCCCAAGGTTGACCGCGATGCCGTCGGCGGTAGCGATGATCTCGCTGTGTTGCAGATCAAACCCGGCGGAAGTCAGTTGCTCTTCCAGGGTCACGCTTTTGAGTTGCGCGTCGGCCAGTTGCGTGCGGACTTCTTTCTGATATTCCTCGATGTGCTGTTGCAGCTTCAGGCGCGATTCGAGGATGCCCTGCTCGACCCGGCCGCTTTCACCGCTGTTTTCCGCCAATTGCTGCTGCACCTGCGACAGCTGCCGCTGGAATTCCATCAAGCGGTTGCGCGGGATGTAGCCGTTGTCTGCCAGGGGCTGGAGATTACTCAGTTGTTGTTGCAACGAATTGGCCTGAGCCATCAGGTCCGTGCGCGCGCGGCGCATGCCGGCCAATTGCGCGCTGGCACCTTCAATGCTGGCGCGCAAACCCGCCTGCTCACGGGAAAACGCTTCGCGGCGGCTGCTGAACAATTGCCGCTGGCCTTCGAGGACCAGGGCCAGGCGCGGGTCGGGATCGTTGCTCAGTTCAGCGGGGAAACTCACTTGCTTGAGGTTGTCCCGCTCACTCTGCCAACGCGCCAGGCTGGCCCAGGCCATTCGGTATTGCGCTTGCAGCGATTGCACGTCGGCCGCGACCTGGGTCTGGTCGAGCTGGAACAGCGGCTGGCCCTGCTTTACCACCTGGCCCTCGCGCACCAGAATCCGGCTGACCACACCATTGCTCATCGACTGCACGGCTTTACGCTTGCCCGAGACCACGACTGTGCCTTGTACCGGGATGCCCTGGTCGAGCGGCGCCAGGCTGGCCCAGGTGAAGAAACTGCCGGCGCCGACGATCGCCAGAATCCAACCCATGCGGGCGAAGAAACGCGCGTCACGCTCAGGGCGTTCGGCGATGTAATCGTGTTCCATCGTCGCTTCGTTTTCAGTGTTCATGCGAGCGCTGGTCATACACCCGAATTCCTTGTCGTAGGCTGATACTGGCGACTCATGCTGAGCCCGCCCGGTGCTTGCGCCGGTTTTTCACGTTGCTGTTCCTGGGCACCGGAGAGTGCCTTGAGCACTTCCTGGCTGGGGCCAAAGGCCTGCAAACGACCGTCGTTGAGCACCAGCAATTTGTCGGCCTGAGCCAGCGCCGAGGAGCGATGGGTCACCAGAATCACGCTGGTGCCCTGGGCCTTCATCTGCGCGATGGCGCCGGCCAGCGCCGCTTCGCCCACGGTGTCGAGGTTGGAATTGGGTTCATCGAGCACCACCAGGCTTGGCTTGCCGTACAGCGCGCGGGCCAATGCCACCCGTTGCTTCTGGCCGCCAGACAAGCCGCTGCCGTCCTCTCCCAGCACTGTGTCGTAGCCTTGCGGCATGCGCAGGATCAGCTCATGGACGCCCGCCTGTTGCGCCGCTTCGACGACTTTTTGCGGATCGGCGTCGCGAAACCGGGCAATGTTTTCCGCGATGTTGCCGCTGAACAATTCGATGTCCTGGGGCAAGTAGCCGATGTAAGGACCCAGTTCATCGCGGTTCCAGCGATGGATATCCGCGCCGTCGAGCCGCACGGTGCCGCCGAGGGTTGGCCAGACGCCGACCAGCACCCGGGCCAGGGTCGACTTGCCGGAGCCGGAGGCGCCGAGTACGCCCAACACTTCGCCGGCACCCAGGCTGAAATTGACCATGTGCAGGGTCGCCGCACGTTGCCCTGGAGGACCGGCGCTGACTTGTTCGAAGGTGATCTGCCCCTTCGGCGCCGGCAGCGCCATGGCTTCGTCACTCGGTGGAAACGCTTGCAACAGCGAATCAAGACGACGGTAAGCGAGCTTGGCACCGCTCCACTGTTTCCACACCGCGATCAGTTGATCGATGGGGCTCAGGACGCGGCCCATCAGAATGGAGCCGGCGATCATCATTCCGGCGGTCATATCGCCCTTGATCACCAGTAACGCGCCGAGGCCCAGGACCAGGGATTGCAGGCACAGCCGCAAGGTTTTGCTCAGGGAGCTGATGATGGCGCCGGTGTCGCTGGCCTGATTCTGCAGGCCGAGGAAACGCGAGTGCACCTGGAACCAGCGCTTGCGCAACACGCCAAGCATGCCCATCGCCTGAATGGTTTCGGCATTGTGCAGGTGGCTGGTGGCCAGTTGGCTGGACTTCTGGGAAAACCCGGCAGCTTCGCCCAAGGGCTTTTTGGTCATTGCCTCGTTCAGGCAAGCGAGGCCGATCAGCACCACCGCGCCCACGGTCGCGAACACACCGAGCCATACGTTGAACAGGTAGATCACGAAGAGGTAGACCGGAAACCACGGCGCGTCGAAGAAGGCAAACAACGCAGGACCGGTGACAAATTGGCGAATGTGGGTCAGATCGCCAAGGGATTGGCCGGCGTTGCCCTCGCCCTTGAGCAGGTTGCGCTCGAACGCGGCCTGATACACCCGCAGGTTGAAACGGCGTTCCAATTGGCTGCCGATGCGGATGACGATGAAACTGCGCACGATCTCGAGCAAACCGATGAAGGCGAAAAATCCGACCACCATCAGCGACAACATGGCCAGGGTGGTTTCGTTTTGCGAAGACAACACGCGGTCATAGACCTGGAGCATGTAAATCGACGGGACCAGCATCAGCACGTTAATTAACGCGGTGAAACAACCGACACTGATCAGGATGCTTTTATAGTCGCCCAGTGCTTTGAATAACGGTGCGGTGGCCGGGCTCTTTGCCATCTTCATGGGTTCTTCCTGAGGTGTTATTCCTCGTCATGCCTGACGAAGTTTCCAATAACTGTCCGCTAATAGGCGCAGATAGGTTTGGCGCACTAGCGCTTACAAACCAATAACAATTTTTAATTTGGTTTGGTGCTTATAACGATAATGACCGCTACTCTTTTCGCCGCAGCCTGTTCATTGCTGCGCCTGACGCACAAGTGTTATGACCAGCCCGGATCTCAATGTGGTTTTATAAGCGCCATCACGTTGACGGCTGAGAAATAGAATCTTTGAACCTTCGTTGCCGGTGATCGCAATACCGTCCGGTTCAGGGAACCAACCGATAGCGGTTTTGCCGTCCAGCCACGCGCTGAGGCAACTGGCGCCCTCACCCAGTGTTTGGTTTTTTTGGAAATTGATGACGCAGACATTGGACGGTTTGTCCTGCAACGCCTGGGTCTCGGGCGAGTCATCTTTGGCATTCAGGGTGGCCTGCCATTGACCGGCCAGTTCCGAGGGATCTGCTAATTTCAGGCTGCTCGACATGGCTGTCTCTCCAAAAAAAATCATCAACGTCGCCAAGAGCCACGCGGTTGTTCGGTGGGTGAAGGCTTTATGAGCCATAGGTTGTTGTACTCCGGCTGCGGCCTTGGGCACAGAGGGCGGCGCATCGGCGCCACCCTCCTTATCGCGTTACATCACGCGGCGATGTCCGAGAACGCCGCCTGGCCAACGGTGCTGACCAGGAAATCAGCCACGCCGTGCCCGGAGAAGTCCACCGCCAACTGGCTGTTACCGCCCGAAGAGGTCAACACGGCATCGCCCGCCGCACCGGTGAACGAATTCACGAAGTGCAGGCCCGCGCCTTTGGTGATGGCGGTCAGGTCGATCTTGTCCAGGCCGCTGACAAAATCGAGGATCTGATCGGCTACACCCGGCTTGGAATCGCTGCTCGCTGCGAACACAAAAGTGTCCGAGCCGGTACCGCCCCACAGCTTGTCCGCACCGCCCGCGCCGAAGAGGATGTCGTTGCCGGCACCGCCCTTCAGCTCGTTGGACACGCCATTACCAATCAACAGGTCGTTACCCGAACCGCCAATCGCGTTCTCGATGGTTGCACCCTTGGCAATGGAAACGTTGCCAACCATGCCGCCAACGTCGGAGAACGAGGCCTCATTGAGGTTGATTTTCTGGTTCTGGGTAAAACCGGAGAAGTCCAGCGTGTCTTTGCCGCCCGCATCCCACACCGAAAACACGACCTTGTCCGACGACGAAGACGCGCTCAGGAAATCGCGACCGGCATTGGAGTTGAAACCGTAGGTGGTGTCACCGGTGCGGGTGGTGGTGTTGGCACCGTAGAGCTTCTGGATGGCGGCAATATCGTCCAGCAACGGACCGGACGCATAGGCTTCGACGCCGCCCTTGCTGAAGTTCTGGTCGGTATTGCTTTCACTCCAGTAGCTCATGAGGCTGTAACCGCGGGTGTCTTCGGCATAGGTCGCGTCGTTGTAGGTCGGCGCACCTTCACCGGCGTTGTAGTCGCCGGGGTGGGCCAGGCCCAGGGAGTGACCGATTTCGTGGGTCAGGGTTTGACGACCGTAGTTGTTCAGGTCCGGTGTCTTGTTGGGCGTGTAGCTGCTGTTGGTCAGGTACCAGGAAGTACCGTCATAACCCGCGCCGGTGCCAGGCAGGTAGGCGAATGCCGCTGCGCCGTCCTGACCGCCGCTGTAGTTGCCGAAGGTCATGTGACCGTCGCCGCCCGTAGCCTTCTCGGTAAAAGTGACTTTGGCCACATCGGCCCAGGATTGCATGGCGAGCGCGGCCTGGGCTTTCTGTTGAGCGCTGAACTGACTGAAGCCGGTAATCCCGTGCTTGTTCATGGTGCTCGACGACGCCGAGGTCAGGAACGTGTAGGTCAGTTCGATTTTTCCGCTGCCGTCCTTGTCCTGGTAGGCAGCGCCATCGCGCAGCAATTGGGTCGCTGCCTCGTCGACGGAGTAGGAAGGTTTGCCATTGACCGTGAGATTGCCACCCCGGTCATACTGATGGCTGAAGCTGTCGATCTGGTTGTACGCGGAACTGGGCGCAGCCAATGCTTGCAATGGCGAAAAGGCCTGTTCGGCAAGATCAATAGCGTTGTTTTTAACTTTCGACATAAACACACTTCCTTGTTTAGCAATGGAACAGTTTTTGTCAGATAGCGACAATCTCTGGCGAGATCGTCCTATCACTCGCCCAATGAAGGCGAAAGAAAACTGACACAATTCGAAATCAAACGTCTACATTTTTTTTGACGTCAAATTGTTCTGCCCCGGCAAGTACCCGGAAACAATGCCTGTGCTGTCGAAATATAGTTTGAAGTTGAGGGTTTCGGACTAATTGTCTGACAATTGCGTATTTAAATATTAAATATAGGTAAGTTGTTTTTTGCCGAAGGCGTCTCACTTTTTCGGACTTATCAATATGAGTGCCAGTGGATTGATATCAGACGGAGTTATATTGGATATGACATTTTGGCGACTGCTTCGCAGTCGTCAGGCACTGATAACCAACACGCATCCACAGCGGATAATCATGTACCCGCGTCACTAGCCCCGCGCGTATCGGATTGGCGACGACATACCGAGCAAGATTTTTCACATCCTCCTCCCTGCGAACTGCTCGATCGTGGTAACCCGTCTGCCACAGGCGCCCTCTGCGCCCCAAGGCTTGATTAACAGCCAAACTGCGCCGAGATTTTTTCGGCACATCAGCTCCGCCAGTGTCTTGTCGTGCAACTGCACCAGGCAATGCAAATGATCCGGCATCACAACCCAGGTTAAAAAATCGGCCCAGCCGTCTCCTTGGGCCTCACGCAATTGCAAGGCAACCAACCTACCCAACCGCCAATCCGCAAAAAACGGCTGCCGTTGGTCAACGACAACCGTTAGCAGATAAATACGTCCTGACTCAGAAAAACGACCGGTGCGTAGCAGTCCCGCCTTTGAACAAACAGGCATTCCATTGCCTCCTGATCCACTGAAAGGAAGCCCGGAATCTACCGCGTCGGCATCAAGCCAGACCCGCCGCAATGACTACAAAATATGAACCCTCAACTCCCCGTCCGAATCTTGTTCCACACCCGCGTCCGAATCCGGTCGATGTTCAGCGGCATCGCCTCCAGGGCGAACAGCTTGCCCATCATTTCCGGGCTCGGATAAACCTTGGTGTCGTTCTTGATGGCCGGGTCGATCAGGCTGTCGGCCTGTTGGTTGCCATTGGCGTAGTGCACGTAGTTGCTGATGCTGGCCATGACGTCCGGGCGTAGCAGGTAGTTCATGAACGCGTAGCCGGCCTTGTCGTCCGGGGCATCAGCGGGCATGGCGACCATGTCGAACCAGATGGCGGCGCCTTCCTTGGGAATGGCGTAACCGATGTCGATGCCGTTCTTGGCTTCTTTGGCACGGTTTTCGGCTTGCAGGATGTCGCCGGAGAAGCCGACGGCTACACAGATGTCACCGTTGGCCAGGTCGCTGGTGTATTTGGATGAGTGGAAATAGCTGACGTAGGGCCGGACTTTCATCAGCAGCGCTTCAGCCTTTTTGTAGTCGTCCGGGTTCTTGCTGTGGTGCGGCAACCCCAGGTAGTTCAGCGCGGCTGGCAGCAGTTCGGGGCCGTTGTCGAGGATGGCGACGCCGCACTTTTGCAGCTTGGCCATGTTCTCGGGCTTGAAGATCAGGTCCCAGGAATCCACTGGCGCGTTGTCGCCCAGCACGGCCTTGACCTTGGCGATGTTGTAGCCGATGCCGGTGCTGCCCCACAGGTACGGGAAACCGTGTTCGTTGCCCGGGTCGTTGGTCTGCAATGCCGTGAGCAATACCGGGTTGAGGTTCTTCCAGTTCGGCAGCTGGCTCTTGTCGAGCTTCTTCAGCGCCCCGCCCTGAATCTGCCGTGCCATGAAGTGGTTGGACGGGAATACCACGTCGTACCCGGATTTGCCGGTCATCAACTTGCCATCAAGGGTTTCGTTGCTGTCGTAGACGTCGTAGCTGAAGGCGATGCCGGTTTCTTTCTGGAAGTTTTTGGTGGTGTCCGGCGCGATGTAGTCCGACCAGTTATAGATCTTGACGGTCTCGGCGGCGTGGCTGAGGGAAGCGACAAGCGCAAGGGGTGCCAGGGTCAGTGTCTTTCGGATCATGAGTCGATTCCTGTATGGGTTGTTTTTGGCAGGCAATCAAAAGGTCAAAATCAAAAAATCAAAACGTAGGTCTTGCGCACGGTTTCCTGGATATCCCAGATGCCGAGGCTGTTGGCCGGTAACATCAGTGCGTCGCCGGCTTCGATGTAGAGGGTTTCACCGTCGTCCGGGGTAAAAGTGCAGCGCCCCTGGATGAAGTGACAGAATTCCTGCGCAACGATCTGCCGGCGCCAGCGGCCGGGCGTGCATTCCCAGACGCCGGTTTCGACGCCGTCGTCGCGTTCGACGCTGGTGGTCGAAGCCACCGCCACCGGCGCTCCCAACGGCACGGCGACGGGGTTCGACGCTTCCAGTTCCAATGTTGCGGTGTTCTTGAATTGCGTGATGCCCATGGGAGTACCTGTCGATTGAGCCTATAGATGAAGAACGCGCCGTTTACTGCATGAAACCTTCCATGAACCCCGCCACCTTGCTCGCCAGTTTGCGGCGCCAAGGAGCCGTGGCCGGGTTGGCCAGGGTCTGGTCTTCGTGGACGAAGCTGCGGATGATCGCGTTGTAACCCAGCCAGCGGCAGGGCTCCGGCTCCCAGGCCCGGAGCGTGTCCAGACCGCCTTGAGGCATGACCCAAGGCTGGCGAACCAGTTCGGTGTCGCGCTCAAGAATCAGATCCGCCAGGGTTCTACCGCCCAGGTTGCTGGCGCCGACGCCCTCGCCGCCATAACCGCCGGACAAGGCAATGCCGCTGGCCTGATCGCAGAGCATGTGTGGCTTGAAGTGCCGGGACATGCCCAGGTTGCCGCCCCACGCGTGGGTAATCTGCACGTTCTTGAGTTGCGGAAAGAGTTCGCCGAACAGGTAGCGCCGCAACTCCACTTCGCTGGTGGTCAAGTCAAAGTCATGGCGCAACTTGCCGGCAAACTGATAGCCGCCCCGGGCGCCGAACACCAGACGGTTGTCGGCCGTGCGCTGGCCGTAGGTGACCTGTCGGCTGCTTTCGCTGAACGCCTGGCCGCGACTCAGGCCGATTTCGTCCCAGGTCGCGGCAGACAGGGGTTCGGTGGCGACAATCAGGCTTTGCACCGGTAACTGATAGCGACCAAGGGGTGGCAACGTGACCGAATAACCTTCTACCGCCGGCACGATCCAGCGACTGCGAATCTGGGCCTTGGCAGTACGCAAACTCCCCGACTGCCACTGCGTGACCGCGCTGTTTTCGTAGATTTTGACACCCATGCGCTCGACCGTTTCTGCCAGACCTCGCACCAACTTTGCCGGGTGAATGGTCGCAACGTGCGGTGCATAGATACCGCCATAAGGCTTCGCAACTCTGATCTGTTGCGCCAGTTGCTCCGGGCTGAGCCAGCGGTAATCGCTTTCGGTCAGGCCTTGGCGGTAAAGCTTGTCCAGATAGTCGCGCAGGCTGGCTTCCTGCTCGGGATAGCGCGCGGCACAGTACAGCACCCCGCCTTTGCGATAATCGCAGTCAATGCCCTCCCGTTCGATGACGATCTCGACTTCATCAGGAATGCTGTGCAGCAGATCGAAAGAGGCTCGACGCTGGTCCGGCGGCAAACCAGCCAACAGACGGTCTTCGCCCAGCAAGTTACCCATCAGCCAGCCGCCGTTTCTGCCCGACGCGCCAAAACCGGCGGTTTGCGCTTCGACGATGGCAATGTCCAGGCCTGGCGCCAGACGCTTGAGGTAATACGCGGTCCAGAGCCCGGTGTAGCCCGCGCCAATGATGGCCACGTCAACGTCCAGATCGTGCTCCAGCGCTGGACGCGCCAGCAACGGCTCGTCGAGTTGATCCATCCACAAACTGATAGTGCGCCACGCCGACATGCCAGACTCCGCCACTCAAACTTCGATGGCGTCGATCCTAGTGCGTGGGCTCAGGGGCTGTCGTGCGCGCGTGCACGCAAAGAAATTTGTTTGACGTAAGCCTTGGGCGACAGCCCTGTGTGCTGGCGGAAACAACTGTAGAACGCCGACAACGAGTTGAAGCCAGCGGAAAATGCCAGCTCATCAACGCGCAACGGTGGCGTGGCGGCGTCCAGCGCCGCGAGCAAATGCTGCAGCCGTGCCTGGTTAACGTAGCGATAGAAGCTCTGGCCCAACACTTGATTCAGCAGATAGGAAATTTGATTGCGGCTGTACCCGCACTCCTGCGCCACCCGTTGCAGGTCGAGTTCGGGGTCCAGATAAGGCTGCTGGCGCTGGAAATACTGTTGCAGGTCGTCAGCCATGAAACTCAGCTGGCGCGGTGAAAGCCCGAGCCGGCTGGCGGCCGGGCGCAAGTTCGCAGCGGTGTTGCTTTGCGGTTGTTCGCGCACGAGGGACGCGTATTCGTTGACCCGCCAGATCAACCCGTCGCGCACCGTGATCGCTTCACTGGAACGGAACGACACCAGCCCTTCGCCGCCGCGCAAGGTCATCTGGTACTGGATGAACGCAGTGTTGCCGTCCAGGCGTATGCGATCGGAATGCTCCAGCGCCTCGTCCGGGTTACGCGGCATGCTGCCGCGCACGTACTCGCGCAACTCATCCAGGCCCATGACACGGTTCTGGAAAAAATCGTTGTACTGAATGTCCGGGTGATAAAGCGCCATGACACCGTCCAGATCCCGGTGTTTCCAGCACAAGTGGTAGCGCATGACCGTCTCGCCCGTGACCTGGGTTTGCAGCGGGCCATCATCATCGGCGTGCATAAGGAACTCGACGAAAAAAACCGAGCTTGCCGAAGTTCGGCCACGGCTTCAATGACCAGACCGAATCGCCGTAACGCCGAGCAAGGCCCGGCACGTGATCCACATCAAAAAAACGGTAGCAATCGCCAAACGGACTGAAAAAAATCACATGGTTTTCACATCTGGATGCTACTTTTAAAGGCAGTCACCGGTTGAGCCATTGAAGGCTCTTCCCTCCTAACATGAGCTAAAGGAAGCGCTCGATGAAGAAGGCGGGCAACACATGAATAAAGGGTCTTTCAGCAAAGTTACGTTTCCAAACGCCTGCCAGCTGATGCGCTGGCATTTTCATCCCATGGGATTCGAGGCGAGCATGGACGCGCCGGGCAGCATGATTGCCCGTCTGTTTGACCGCGCCAGTGGCGAGACCATGATCGCCATTGCAGGCATTCCTTGCGCAACCGTGATGAATGCCGCGGACGTAGAACGAATAATCGAAGCCGTGGAAGACGAACTTGAGTGTTTCATTCCTCCCGTGGCCCTCAAGAGTTATGCCTGAAGGTCAACCACTCAACAAAAAGCCCACATCATGTGGGCTTTTTTTGTGGGCTCGGGTTCAGGCCGGTGCCTGACCCTGACGGTGATCAGCGAAGAATGGCTTGTCCTTGCCAATCCGGTCAGAAGCCTTGGGCATATTCGCCGCCTGAGTGTCCTGCCCATCGACATACCAGTAGCAATGACTCACCGCCCGCGTGATGCCGACGTAAGCCAGTCGCAGGATTTCGTCTTTCTGCGCGTTGTCGTATGGCTCGTTGTCGCCCGTCTTGCCAAGACCCGCCATCCGGTATACCTGATTCTTGTAGGGAGAACTGGTCAGGTGCTGACAATCACCGAGCAAGAACACTGCGTCGGCCTGCAAGCCCTTGGCGCTGTGATACGTCAGCTGTTTGATGCGCCGAGCTTCATACGGCAAGCTAGAATCCACATTAACTACCGATTGAATATGCTGCTCAATCAATAACTTATCGCTGCTTTTTCGATAAAGCATCAAGATGGAATCACCTTGACGGTAATGCTGGATCAGGCGTTGAGCCATGCCCTGATCGTCCCGATCCATGACGCTCACCGGCAACAGCGCCTTGGGCTCACCGCTGGCCTTGGCCTTCTTTCCAGCGATCGACGGCGCTGCGCGGACGATATGCTCGGCCGCATCGATGATGTGCTGGTGACTGCGGTAGTTGTCGCTGAGCATCACTTTCGTCGTGCTCGGTGACGGGAATTCCTTGTTGAACTCCATGAAATAAGACGGCGAACTGCCGCGCCAGCCATAAATGGACTGCCAGTCATCGCCTACACAGAGCAAGGACGAACGTTGCGCACCTCGCCCCACGTGCATCGCCGGGCCGCGACTGCGGATCTCCGCGAGGCTGGCACGAATCCAGGAGACAATCTGCGGTGATACGTCCTGAAATTCGTCGATCATCAGATGTGATAACGGCCTTAGCAGTTCATCGCTCAGCAGCTTCAGGTTTTCCGGGGAGTGCTCGCTGAATAAGGCAAACATTCGGTTGTAGGTCATCACCGGTGGCTTTTGATCGAGCAAATGATCTTCCAGCGCGCGCCAGAACAGGCTCAGAGCCTCGAAGAAATGCCGGTCCGGGTCATCCTTGGCGAAACTCATCTGGCCAACCGCATTCGGAACATCCAGGCCCAGGTTCTCGATAAACCCGGCGGCAGCCACAAAACAGTCCAGCAAGGGGGCTGACCCCAACTCACCCTTGACCTTGTAATCGAAGCCCGGTCCGGCACTGGCATCCCCTGCCAGCGAAGCCAACATGCGCTTTGAAGCTTCGTAACTATCCAGCCATATCAATGGTTTACGACAGAAAGCTTGAAACAGGGTTCGCTTCACCGCCCATTCCGCACGAACCGTTAACTTGGCATTCGGGCGGCTGACTTGTGGATTTTCCCGGGGGTCAAATCCGAGTACTACCCAGGCGTCCAGCGTGGGAATGTAGCCGTGACAATGGAAAGTCGACCCGTTGATGTCGAAGGCCTGCCGATTGGGCTCAATGCCTTTGATTGGCCAAGCGCCGGCTCGAAACCACAGATCTTCAATGGTGTCGCAAAGCTCTTCATCACGCTTGGCCGCCAACTCGGTCACCGCCATGCGCTTCTGCACATCGGGGTGATCGCGCTCAAGCTCCTTGAGTTGCAGTGCGTGACGGGACAACGGCTTGATCAGCTCGCGAAAACGCTCATCACGGATGTGCAGGCTGTGGAAACAGGCATTGAGTTGCTGTCGCTGGGCGTCGTTGATGCGCAGGTCGAAGGGATTGCTGTCGACCTCCTCGTCGCCGTTTTGCGCGCGATTACTGAGGTTTTCGAACGCTTGCAGGCGTTCGAAGCCCGGCAGGCTGCGAACCATTGGCAGGATGCGCGAGTGGAAGGTACGCACCAGATCCCGCGCCTCTTTGAGGCTCAGCGCCCGGCCCCACAATGCAAAGAGTTCGATCAGCTTATTAATGAAGTCCTTGCGCGACTCGCGGGTGAAGGTCACCACGGTCATGGAGCTCAACTCGAAACCCAGATAATGGGTCAGCAGCAAGATACGCAATACCAGCGTCGTCGACTTGCCCGCGCCAGCCCCGGCAATTACCGACGTCGAAGGCGTGTCGCTGAAAATCATCTTCCACTGGGCGGCGCTTGGCTGGGCGTGAGCTGGCAGCAGTCGGGCGACATCGGCCTTCATGCGCTTCTTCAGCTCGGCGCTCAAGGGCAGGCGCCAATCGTCGAACAAATTGTCGTCGACATTAGGCGGCCTGTGCTCGGTCGAACGCGAATCACGGATCAACAGCACCTGCCGGCCTTCTTCCAGCCCCTCGGCTTTCCCTTCCTTATAGCCGTAATCCACCCCGGCGCTGTGGCCGCTGCGAAAACCATCGGCTTGCCCGTGCAGCCACGATGCACGGTGTTGCGCACGCAGACGGGTCAGGCCATGACCAAAGAATCGGGCGGCCAGGCGTTTGAGCAGTGGCATCTCGGCCAGGGGACGGAGTTCGGGAGGAAGATCGGGGGTGTGTTGCGGCACGCGGACTGACTCCAGGGTGTGAGGCTGTTGAGGGCTATGGTGTCCGTATTTGCCGTTAAGTTCTAGTGAAATGCTTACAGGTCATTGGCTTATACGATGAAGTGAAGGCTGGGTGAGAATGTTTCGAGGTTATTTGATATCAACTTAATCGATCATATTGAGGCATTTTTTACGCTTTTTATCGATTGGTGCCTGATAGATGATGCCCGCCATCAACCACCGGTTCTCGTTTCGTGGCTCGGCGCTCTGCCCCATGACGAACCTTTTCAGGAGACGATCATGCTTGAACTCAGACCTTTCAACTCCCTGGGCGGCGCCCACCATGGCTGGTTGGATGCGCATCACCACTTTTCGTTCGCCGAGTACCACGACCCGAAACGCATGAATTGGGGCAACCTGCGGGTATGGAACGACGACGTGATTGCCTCGGGCACCGGATTTCCGAAACATCCGCACCGAGACATGGAAATCATCACCTATGTTCGTGAAGGTGCAATTACCCACGAAGACAACCTCGGCAACAAGGGTCGCACCGAAGCGGGCGACGTTCAGGTCATGAGCGCCGGCACCGGGATCGCCCACAGCGAATACAACCTGGAAGCGAGTGAAACCAAGATCTTTCAGATCTGGATCATCCCGAACGAATCCGGCCTGGCCCCCTCTTGGGGCGCCAAGCCTTTCCCGAAAGGCCAGCGTGAAGGCTTCGTGACGTTGGCCAGCGGCAAGGCCGGCGACGATCAAAGCCTGCGAATCCGTGCCGATGCACGGCTGGTGGCCGCGAACCTGAAGGCCGGTGAGTCCGCCGAATATCGCCTGGACAGTGGCCGTCGCGCTTATCTGGTTCCGGCTACGGGAGTCATTGAAGTCAATGGCCTGCGTGCACAAGCTCGAGACGGCGTCGCAGTGGCGGATGAGCAGGTGTTGCGGGTTACCGCGATCGAGGACAGTGAAATCGTGTTGGTGGATCTGGCTTGATCGGGTAAATGCAGGGCAAAAAAAGGGGCGACCAGTAATGGTCGCCCCTTTTTTCATGATCGATGGTGACTGCACTGACGCTATCGCGAGCAAGCTCGCTCCCACAGGGTTTTAAGCACTCCTTGTGGGAGCGGGCTTGCCCGCGATGGGGCCTTCAATCACTTCGCAGAAATAGCGCCATCCACCAACGTCTGCGCCTCTGCAACCAACTGCTTGAGATGGTCATCACTCACAAAGCTTTCAGCGTAGATCTTGTAGATATCCTCGGTCCCCGAAGGCCGTGCCGCGAACCAGCCGTTCTCGGTCATGACTTTCAAACCACCGATGGCCTGGTCGTTGCCCGGCGCGTGGCTGAGGATGCTTTGAATCGTTTCGCCCGCCAGTTGGGTCGAGGTGACCTGATCCGGTGACAGCTTGCTCAACAAGGCCTTCTGTTCAGGGTTGGCCTTGGCGTCGACGCGCACCGAGAACGGTTCGCCGAGCTCGTCGGTCAACGCTCGGTAGGCCTGGCTCGGGTCGCGACCGGTGCGAGCGGTCATTTCTGCCGCCAGCAATGCCGGAATCAAGCCGTCTTTGTCGGTGCACCAGACGCCGCCGTCCTTGCGCAGGAACGAGGCACCGGCGCTTTCTTCGCCGCCAAAGCCGAGAGAACCGTCGAACAGACCGTCAGCAAACCATTTGAAACCGACCGGCACTTCGTACAGGCGACGACCCAGGCGCTTGGCCACGCGATCGATCAGGCCGCTGCTGACCACGGTTTTGCCCACGGCAGCATCGGCGCGCCACTGCGGACGGTTCTGGAACAGGTAGTCGATAGACACGGCGAGGTAACTGTTCGGTGCCAGCAGACCACCGGACGGGGTCACGATGCCATGGCGATCGTGATCCGGGTCGCAGGCAAACGCTACGTCAAAGCGCTCTTTCAGGCCGATCAGGCCTTGCATGGCATGGCTCGACGAGGGGTCCATGCGGATTTGCCCGTCCCAGTCGACCGTCATGAAGCGGAACGTCGGGTCGACCTGTTTGTTTACTACTTCCAGGTCCAGACGGTAATGCTCGGCAATCGCCGACCAGTAGCGCACCCCTGCTCCGCCCAGCGGATCGACACCCAGACGCAGCTTGGCATCACGGATGGCGTCGAAGTCGATCACGTTGATCAGGTCGGCGACGTAGGTGTTGAGGTAATCGTGACGATGGGTCGTGCTGGCCTTCAGTGCCTGCTCGTAGCTGATGCGTTTGACACCGGCCAGCTTGTTGCCCAGCAGCTCATTGGCCTTGGCTTCGATCCACTTGGTGATGTGGGTATCGGCCGGTCCGCCGTTGGTGGGGTTGTATTTGTAGCCACCGCTTTGCGGCGGATTGTGCGATGGGGTGATGACGATACCGTCCGCCAGGCCCGAGGTACGGCCGCGGTTGTAGCAAAGAATCGCGTGGGAAATCGCTGGGGTCGGCGTGTATTCGTCACCCTCGGCGATCATCACAGTGACGCCGTTTGCAGCCAGCACTTCCAGGGCGCTGACGCCGGCCGGGGTGGACAGTGCGTGAGTGTCGATACCGACAAACAGCGGACCGTCGATGCCCTGGGCTTCGCGGTACAGGCAGATCGCCTGACTGATCGCCAGAACGTGCCATTCGTTGAAACTCAGGTCGAACGAGCTGCCTCGGTGTCCGGACGTGCCGAAGGCTACGCGTTGGGTAGAGATGGCGGCATCAGGCTGGCCGGTGTAATAGGCCGTTACCAGTCGCGGGATGTCGACCAACAATTCTGCCGGTGCCGGTTTGCCCGCAAAAGGACTGAGTGTCATGCAAAACCTCTGGAATAGAGTGGTTCAGGAATAGGAACGCAGTTTACTGGCAGTTTGACCGCAGCGCGACGTTATCGATCCCGAGCGAAATGTTATCAATCGCCAAAGCCCCGCACGTGCTCAATCGATCGATTCCAGGCGCAAGGCATCGCCCAACAAACCCATGGCCGCCGCGAGGTCGTGGTCGCCGCCGAAGGTATGGCTCAGTCGCAGGTGTTGCGCGTGCAACCCCTGCAGGCTGAACAGCTCTCCTGGCGCAATCACCACCTGGTGCCTGAGCAGGCGCTGGAACACCCGACGCACATCGACCTGACGCAACGACCGGACCCAGATCGTCGCACCGCCCAAGGGTTCGACAAAGTGCAAGGCATCCCCCAGACGCTCCTGCAACAGCTGGGTCATATGCACCTTTCGGTCCTTGAGCAGCCGCCGCAACACCAGCAAGTGCTGATCGATTCGTCCATTGCTGTATAGCCGTGCGATGGCTTTCTGGCGAATAGGCGACAACCGGAATGAACGCAACAGGAAATGCCGCTGCAGTTCGACGCTCAATTGCCGCGAGAGCAGATAACCATAAGGCGCTTCCGGCCCGATGGATTTTTCAAAAGTGGAGAAAACGATCAGCCGATCCGGGTTCAGCAGATCGCGAAACCGCAGGCCGTCGGGCTCGAATGCGAGTTCGCCGTAGCAGTCGTTCTCCAACACCCAACTGCCATGACGCTCCAGAAGTTCAGCGGTTGACTGCTTGTTGCTGTGGGAAGCCACGCTGCCACGCGGCATGTTGAGGCCGGAAGAAAGCATGACCAGCCGCACCGGCTTGGTCTCCAGCAGTTGCTTGAGCTGCTCAAGGTCTAGGCCGCCATTGGCTTGCAAGGGCAACTCGATGACCTGGACGTCAGCGTCCTGGAGCAAGCGCAGGATCATCCAGTCGCAGGGAGACTCGACGACGACCGTGGCGTCTTTGAGGCACAGCACGGCGATCAGTATTTCCAGGACGCCACGCAAATCGGCGCCGATATAGACATCATCGGCGTGCCAGCAACGTGCCGGAGACGAGGTATAGCGTGCCGCCAATGCAGCGCGCAGTTCCAGTTCACCGCAAGGCTGTGAAGTCGGTTGCGGCGGACGCGGATACTGACGCAGCAGCTCTCTTTCAAGCAGCAATAACGGGCTGTCCAGGGGCTGCAGCAACGCCGGTTCATCCGCGCTCAACACCAGCATTCCCGGCCGTCTGGCGTTCACATAAACCGTCTCGAGCAGGTCATTGCCGCTGCTGAGCGGGCGAATGGACGACACGGGCAGCGCGTAATAGCCGGATTTGGCGACCGAATACACCCGCCCTTCTTTTTCCAGCAGCGAATAGGCGTACTGAATCGTCGAAATCGATACGCTCAGACGGTCCGCCAATTGCCTTAAAGAAGGGAGGCGGACCCGCGTGTCGCTGACGGGCTCGTTGATGAGGTTAGTCAGGTAACGGTACACCGCCTGGTAGGCAAAGTCGGTTTCGCGGGGTCCTTTCATGGGTTATGACCGAACACGCCACGCGCCGCGTGGGGTGGGTGGATGAACGCGGTAACCCCGAGCATTTTCAACGACCCGTTGACCGTTCGCCACTTGCGGCGTTGCCCGCGTCGAGGCCCAGTGCATGCTCATTCTCATCACCGGCTTCCGGGCCCGGCCTCTCGCTCTCCGCCACCGGCCCCATCCGGTAAAGCGTGCCGATCAAGTTGACGGGCAACCCGCTGACGTCAACCATCCATTGCAGCACCTGCTCGGGCGCCGGCTTGCCCTGCATCGCCCGGTGCAGATCGGGCAACGCCACGAGCATGCCGGGGTGGCATTGGCGCAGAAAACGTTCAAGCGAGGCGCCGCTCTCGACAAAGGGCGCGAACAGCAAGCACACCAGTTGAGCTTCGCTCAAGCCGAGGCTTTTCTGGGCCTCGGCCGCCGCCAATGCACGCTGGTCGGACATTGTCGTCGGGTTACCGAACGTCTCCGTTGCCTGCTCGCAAAAACGCTCGGGAAGTTGTTTGCGACGCATCATGACCAAGGCCCGCTGTACATATTCAGCAACGCCTGCTTCATAGGTACGCCCATGAACAAAACAGGCCTCCAGCCCCCGAACGTGCGCGGAAATCGATAGGCTGACGAATTCGTCATCGCTGAGCTGGGCCGCCAGCTCGTCAGGCTGAAACCCGAGGAAATCGGTGAGCAGTGGCCAGCGATCTTCCAGATTGCTGACCAGCATGTCGTGAATATCGATGAAGGTCGTGCGCCGACACGCCTCAAATGATTCAGTCGGCCGCCACTCGGCCTGCGCATGTTCAGGATAAAACTCGCGGTAGCAATCGCTGCCCAGTTCATCCAGTCGTGCGAACAGCTCCTCGTAACCGGATTCAGGGTAATTCGATGCCTTGAGACCGGCCTTTTGTGCCGCACGGGTCAATCCATGCATGAACTGCTTTTGCTGACGAGGTGTATCGCTGCTGACCAACGCATCGACGCCTCGGTCCCAACGGCAGATTTGCCCATGAAACTCGCCCGCTGCCAGGTACCCGTCATCCCACAGGTCGAGCGGTCCGTTCCAGTTTCGCCGGTGACCAATCATCAACAGATTGAGACGGTTCGACTCGCGGCCCGCATCGGAAACCGGCGCCTGGTGGGTGAACGGCAAGACTTCCCGGTTATCGACCATCACCACGTCGACCCGAGGATCGTCGTAGAGAAACAGCGCACTGCAACTGCGATGGATGTTTTCAAGGGCCGTCGGGCTTGCGCCGTTCGTGCGCAAGGTCGCGACTCGCAGCTGGAACGTCGCAGGTGCCCGGCCGGCGATGCTCAATTGTGCGGCGCGCAGCAATGCAAGCGTGTAGCAACAGTCGCGGGTCCCGGACTGGATCGCCAACACCTTGTATTCGCCGATACGGTCCATGCCACCTGCGGAGACCACCAGACGCTGAATCATCAGCTGCAATGCCGTACGCTCCGCGCGCGAGAAAAAACTCAACAATCGCTGCAATACTTGCTGATAAACATAGTTCATTGCCTGTTCATGGGTATGGGTCATCATTGTTTACCTGTTACGCATAGGTTCGATGTCACGCAAACAACTGTATGCATTGCGCAAACGGCTGACTGACATGATTAAAGTGTTGCGCCTGATATCAAATGCTAACACTTAGTTTTGAGTAATTATTTGAAATGAATCGAGCTTATTTGTGAGCTCGCCCGCTCACGATTGCATGAAAGCCCCGCAGAACAAGCGTCCTGCGACTGCATGAGGGATCCTAGGAAATGTCCGACAGCGTCCCACAGACAGGTAGCACGAGAAATAAAGAAAGAAGTCGCCATTAATTTTTCAGTAATTGATCGATAACACGCTATTTGTTGAGTTTGTATTGCCGGAGCGCGAAGAAACGTATTTATCCAATACCCAGCCATAGCTCATTCCTTGAGATGAAAGTAATCATTCAATTATCGGGGCTTATAGGGTGATTAGAAGATACAGATTGAGAGCAAAAACCAGTTCAGTTGCTGAACTGACCCGTCGCAGATTGACGGAACGTCTCGGATTTTCGGAGGGGGAAATGCAAAAGTCCGTGCAAGCACGGACTTTTTTCAGCGGTGTTACGCAGGTTCGACCTGGAGTGCAACCCGTTCGCGACACGGGCATTCGTCCATGTAGCGGTGCGCCTCGACAAACTCGGAAAACGGGAAGACCCGAGTCTTGAGCGGCAGCAGCACGCGGTCAGCGGTCAGCTGGTTGATGTCACGCAAGGCACGCTGCAGGGCGACCTGGTCCTGGATGATGCCCAGCTCCGGCTTGCCGGTGAAGTTGCCGATACAGTGAACAAAGAACTGAATGTTCTTCTGGAACGCTGCGCAGGCCGGGAACGGCGTCTGGTTACCACCTTGCAGGCCGTACAGCACCAGGCTGCCACGAGGCGCGAGCACATCGCCGAGCAGTGACATCTGCGGACCGCCGAGGCCATCGAACACCACGTCGACACCGCGGTTGTCGGTGATCTTGTTGATCCGCATGAGCAGATCTTCTTCCTCGGTGACGATTACTTTTTCGGCACCCAGCGACAGCAGGTATTCACGTTCTTCAGCGGTCTTGGTGGCGGCAATCACCCGCACACCCAATGCCTTGCCCAGTTGTACAAAGGACGGACCGGCACAGTGGCTCGCGTCGGTCACCAGGGCAAATTGCCCAGGCTTGACCCGCGCCAGATCGACATAAGCGAAGTAGGCGATCAACAGCGGCGTGTAATGCACGCTGGCTTCGATCGGGCTGAGCACATCCGGATAACGGGTCAGTGCCGAACGAGGCAGAACGATCTGCTCGCCGTAGACCGGATAGTCGTTGGGGCTTTCAGCCGGGAAGCTGGCGACCTTGTCACCGACTGCCAGGTCATCGACACCTTCGCCGACCGCCGTGACGACGCCGGACATTTCATGGCCAAGACCAGAAGGCAGGCGAGCGTGGGATGAGGCCAGGTTCTGGCGCCAGAGAATGTCGTACCAGCTGATGCCAATCGCCTCGACGCGCACCTGCACTTCGCCCGGAGCAGGGAGAGCGGCCGCATGCTCTTCGCATTTGAGCACCTCGGCTGGACCAAACTTGTGAAAACGAATCGTGCGGGACATCGCAAACCTCGCCAAAGAAACCTCTAATGCCCTGAACTCTATCTGGGCTTTCTACCCAAGACTATCAGTGGCTATTAATAGTCGACATGCCTGTCATTGATTCCGCAGCATCCATTGGATCAACGGTTGTCGTAAAAATCTGGAGCAGCCGATCAAGGGAAACTGAATTATTCGGTGCAGAGTAGCAGCCTTTCCCCGTAAGATTCATGCCGGCCATTGTTCTCATATGGCCGCTCTCGTCAAGCTTGATGACTCTGCCAGGACTCCAGATGAATCGTAATGACCTGCGTCGTGTCGACCTGAACCTGTTGATCGTTTTTGAAACATTGATGCACGAACGCAGTGTGACCCGCGCTGCGGAGAAATTGTTCCTCGGCCAGCCCGCCATCAGTGCGGCGCTCTCGCGCCTGCGCGGGTTGTTCGATGACCCGTTGTTCGTGCGCACCGGGCGCAGCATGGAGCCGTCCGCCCGCGCGGTGGAAATCTTCGCCCTGCTCTCTCCTGCTCTGGATTCGATCTCCACCGCTGTCAGCCGTGCGGCAGAATTCGACCCGGCGACCAGTACGGCGGTGTTTCGTATCGGCCTGTCGGACGATGTCGAGTTCGCGCTGCTGCCGATGCTGCTCAAGCGTTTGCGTGCGGAGTCGCCGGGGATCGTATTGGTGGTGCGGCGGGCCAACTACATCCTGATGCCGAGTCTGTTGGCCTCGGGGGAAATTTCCATCGGCGTCAGCTACACCGCCGACTTGCCGGCCAACGCCAAGCGCAAAGTGCTGCGCCGCAGCATGCCAAAGCTGTTGCGCGCCGATACGGTGCCGGGGCCATTGAGCCTGGATGACTTCTGCGCCCGCCCCCATGCGCTGGTGTCGTTTGCCGGTGACCTGAGCGGCTTTATAGATGAAGAACTGGAAAAGCTTGGGCGTAAACGTCATGTGGTACTCGCGGTACCGCAGTTCAACGGGCTCAGCACGCTCATCAGCGGGACTGATATCGTCGCTACGGTGCCGGACTACACTGCTGACGCGTTGACGGCGGCAGGCGGTGTGCGGGCTGAAGATCCGCCGTTGCCGGTGCGTAGTTTTGAATTGCACATGGCGTGGCGTGGGTCGCAGGATAATGACCCGGGTGAGCGCTGGCTGCGGTCAAGGATTCAGATGTTCTTTGGGGATCCGGATAGCCTGGCCTGATCCTGAAGCTTTGTTGAGGCTGATGGCCTCTTCGCGGGCAAGCCCGCTCCTACAATGGAATGCATGTCCCTGTGGGAGCGTGGCTTGCCCGCGAAGGCCGCGACTCGGTTTCAAGCCAATCCCTTGCATTCTCCGCAACACAGAATTGTCATCAACCCAATTGATCGCCGTCCAATGTAAGGCGCATGCTAGAGGGCTGGCTTCAGACTTATATCATTCCGAATGATAGTTACCTTCGCTTCATTCGATTCGTGCGATACCACCTCGCCGCTCATCATCCGCCCATCTCAATACATTGGCGGATGCATCCATGGAACAGTCACTCAAACATTTGCGCTTCCCATTGGCCATGTTGGCCGTACTGGTGATGAGCGCCTGCGGCAAGGCTCCGGAGTCTGCCGCTACCATGCCCGCGGCCAAAGTCAGCGTCGCCAAGGTTTTGGAACAACCGGTCAATGAGTGGGACGAATTCACCGGGCGCCTTGAAGCGCCAGAAACCGTAGAAATTCGTCCACGGGTCTCCGGTCAGATTGATGAAGTGGCCTTCACCGAAGGCGCACTGGTCAAGAAAGGCGACCTGCTGTTCCAGATTGACCCACGCCCCTTCCAGGCCGAGGTCCGCCGCCTCGAAGCACTGGTTGCCCAAGGTCGTGCCAACGCCACCCGCAGTGAAAATGAAGCCCAGCGTGGCGAACGCTTACGCACCAGCAACGCAATCTCTGCTGAACTTGCTGACTCGCGCACCAGCGCTTCCCAGGAAGCCCGTGCGGCCGTCGGCGCCATCCAGGCGCAACTGGACCTGGCCAAGCTGAACCTGAGCTTCACCCGTGTTACCGCACCCATCAGCGGTCGCGTCAGCCGTGCGGAAATCACCGCCGGCAACCTGGTGACCGCCGACACCACCGCGCTGACCAGCGTCGTTTCCACCGACAAGGTCTACGCCTACTTTGACGCCGACGAACGTGTGTTCCTCAAATACACCCAGCTCGCGCGCCAGGGCAAACGCGGTGCCACCACTCCGGTCTACCTCGGTCTGTCCAACGAAGACGGCAACCCGCACCAGGGTGTGATGAACTTCGTCGACAATCAGGTCAACCCGAAAACCGGCACCATTCGCGGTCGCGCAGTCTTTGATAACGCCGATGGACAGTACACACCAGGCTTGTATGCCCGTCTGAAACTGGTCGGCAGCGGCACCTACTCCGCCGTGCTGATCAACGACGAAGCGGTCGGAACCGATCTGGGCAAAAAATTCGTGCTGGTGATGGACGCCGACAACAAGACGGCCTATCGCTCCGTCGAACTGGGGCCGAAGATCGAAGGTTTGCGCATCGTGCGCAGCGGCCTGAACAAGGATGACACCGTCATCGTCAAGGGTCTGCAACGGGTTCGCCCTGGCTCGCCGGTCACCCCTGAAGTGATCCCGATGGCCAGCGAACAAACCCTCGCGGCACTCGCACAACAACGACAAGCGCTGGAAGCCAGCAACCTGCCCCAAGTCGCACCTGCCAAGGTCGCGCCGGGTTCGGTTGTGAAATTGGCTGCTGCGACTCCACGCGGTTAAGGGACGACAACTCCGATGAATTTTTCCCAATTCTTCATTTCACGGCCGATCTTCGCAGCGGTACTGTCGCTGCTGATCCTGATCGCCGGTGCCATCTCGCTGTTCCAGCTGCCGATCAGTGAATACCCGGAAGTCGTGCCACCGACCGTGGTGGTCCGTGCGAACTTCCCCGGCGCCAACCCAAAAGTCATCGGTGAAACCGTGGCCGCTCCCTTGGAGCAAGCCATTACCGGCGTCGAGAACATGCTGTACATGTCCTCGCAGTCCACCGCTGACGGCAAGATCACCCTGACCATCACCTTCGCACTGGGCACTGACCTGGACAATGCACAGGTGCAGGTTCAAAACCGGGTGACCCGAACCGAGCCGAAACTTCCAGAAGAAGTGACGCGCATCGGTATCACCGTCGACAAGGCGTCGCCCGACCTGACCATGGTTGTGCACTTGACCTCGCCGGACAAACGCTACGACATGCTCTACCTGTCCAACTACGCGTTGCTCAACATCAAGGATGAGCTGGCGCGCCTGGGCGGTGTCGGTGACGTGCAGCTGTTCGGTATGGGCGACTACTCGCTGCGGGTCTGGCTCGATCCGAACAAGACCGCTTCGCGCAACCTGACGGCCACCGATGTGGTGACGGCCATTCGTGAACAGAACCGTCAGGTCGCTGCCGGTGCACTGGGTGCGCCCCCTGCGCCGAATGCCACTGCGTTCCAGCTGTCGGTCAACACTCAGGGCCGTCTGGTTTCTGAGGAAGAGTTCGAGAACATCATCATTCGCTCCGGCGACAACGGTGAAATCACGCGCCTGAAAGACATCGCTCGCGTTGAGCTGGGCTCCAGCCAATACGCATTGCGTTCGCTGCTGAACAACCAGCCGGCGGTGGCGATCCCGATCTTCCAGCGCCCTGGTTCCAACGCGATCGAGATCTCCAACGAAGTGCGCGACAAGATGGCGGAGCTGAAGAAGAATTTCCCGGAAGGCATGGACTTCAGCATCGTCTATGACCCGACGATCTTCGTGCGCGGCTCCATCGAGGCGGTGGTCCACACCCTCTTCGAAGCACTGATCCTCGTGGTGTTGGTAGTGATCCTGTTCCTGCAAACCTGGCGTGCCTCGATCATTCCGTTGGTAGCTGTGCCGGTTTCGCTGATCGGTACGTTTGCGGTGATGCACCTGTTCGGCTTCTCGCTGAACGCCCTGTCACTGTTCGGCCTGGTATTGGCCATCGGTATCGTGGTGGACGACGCCATCGTGGTGGTGGAGAACGTGGAAAGGCACATCGAGCTGGGAGAAACGCCCGTAGAAGCCACCAAGAAAGCCATGCGAGAGGTGACCGGGCCGATCATCGCGACGGCGCTGGTGCTGTGTGCGGTATTTATCCCGGCGGCGTTCATTTCCGGACTCACCGGCCAGTTCTATAAACAGTTTGCCCTGACCATTGCCATCTCGACCGTGATCTCGGCGTTCAACTCGCTGACACTGTCCCCTGCCCTGGCCGCCGTGCTGCTCAAGAGCCACGATGCGCCGAAAGATCGCTTTACCAAAGTGCTTGATAAACTATTGGGCGGCTGGCTTTTCCGTCCGTTCAACCGGTTCTTCGAACGCGCCAGCCATGGCTATGTCGGCACCGTAGCCCGGGTTATCCGCAGCAGCGGTATTGCCCTGCTGTTGTACGCAGGCCTGATGGTGCTGACCTTCTTCGGTTTCGCCCACACCCCGACCGGTTTCGTACCCGGCCAGGACAAGCAATACCTGGTGGCCTTCGCGCAACTGCCGGACGCTTCGAGCCTGGACCGCACCGAAGACGTGATCAAACGCATGTCCGACCTGGCCCTGAAACAGCCGGGTGTGGAAAGCGCCGTGGCCTTCCCGGGCCTGTCGATTAACGGTTTCACCAACAGTCCTAACGCCGGCATCGTGTTCGTGACCCTGAAACCGTTCGACGAGCGCAAAGACCCGAGCATGTCGGCCGGTGCTATTGCCGGTGCGTTGAATGGCCAGTTCGCCGGGATTCAGGAAGCCTACATGGCAATCTTCCCGCCGCCGCCGGTACAAGGCCTGGGCACCATCGGTGGTTTCCGCCTGCAGATCGAAGACCGGGGCAACCTGGGCTACGACGAGCTGTACAAAGAAACCATGAACATCATCACCAAGAGCCACAACGTGCCGGAACTGGCTGCGCTGTTCACCAGCTACACCGTGAACGTGCCGCAGGTCGATGCCGCCATTGACCGGGAAAAAGCCAAGACCCACGGCGTGGCCGTCAGCGACATCTTCGACACCCTGCAGATTTACCTGGGTTCGCTGTATGCCAACGACTTCAACCGCTTCGGTCGTACTTATCAGGTCAACGTCCAGGCTGAACAGCAGTTCCGTCTCGAACCGGACCAGATCGGTCAGCTGAAAGTGCGTAACAACAAAGGCGAGATGATCCCGCTGGCGACCTTCATCAAGGTCAGCGACACCTCGGGGCCGGACCGCGTGATGCACTACAACGGCTTCATCACCGCTGAAATCAACGGTGCGGCAGCCCCGGGCTACAGCTCCGGCCAGGCTCAGACAGCGATCGAGAAACTGCTCAAGGAAGAACTTCCAAACGGCATGACCTACGAGTGGACCGACCTGACCTACCAGCAGATTCTGTCCGGCAACACCGCGCTGTTCGTGTTCCCGCTCTGCGTATTGCTGGCGTTCCTGGTGCTCGCGGCCCAATACGAAAGCTGGAGCCTGCCACTGGCGGTGATCCTGATCGTACCGATGACCCTGCTGTCGGCCATAGTCGGTGTGATTGCTTCGGGAGGCGACAACAACATCTTCACCCAGATCGGATTGATCGTACTGGTGGGACTTGCGTGTAAGAACGCGATTCTGATCGTCGAGTTTGCCAAGGATAAACAGCAGGACGAAGGTCTCAGCCCGCTGGCTGCGGTCCTCGAAGCGTGCCGTCTGCGTCTGCGTCCGATCCTGATGACCTCCTTCGCGTTCATCATGGGTGTTGTGCCTCTGGTGTTCTCCAGCGGTGCCGGTGCCGAAATGCGTCACGCCATGGGTGTGGCGGTGTTCTCCGGGATGCTCGGGGTGACCTTCTTCGGTCTGTTGCTGACGCCAGTGTTCTACGTATTGATTCGTAACTTTGTGGAGCGCGGTGAAAAACGCAAAGCGGCCAAAGCCCTGAAACTGGAGGCGCAACAATGAGCCTGAAAGCCTTCCTGCCGAGCCTTCTGGTACTGGCCCTGAGTGCTTGTTCCGTCGGCCCGGACTACAAGACTCCAGCCACTGAGCCGGCGAACATCACTACCGCAACCGATGGCGCTGCCGGTCAGAAAAACTTCGATCGCTCGCGTTTCGAAGGCATCTGGTGGCAGCAGTTCGAAGACCCGACCCTCAACCAGTTGGTGACTCAATCGCTGCAAGGCAACCGTGATCTGCAGGTGGCCTTTGCCCGCTGGAAAGCGGCCCGGGCGATTCGCGATGACGTCAGCAATGACGCCATGCCCACCATCACCAGCCGCGCCAGCAGTGACTTGGGTAAAGGTCAGATTCCAGGCCAGACCACCAAACGGGTCAACAGCGAACGTTACGACTTGGGCCTGGACATGGCGTGGGAGATCGACCTGTTTGGCCGTATCCAGCGCAATCTGGAATCCGCCGACGCCGAACAGCAAGCGCTCGAAGCCGATCTGTACCAACTGCAAGTCACCATGATTGCCGAACTGGTGGATTCTTATGGCCAATTGCGCGGCGCACAGTTGCGCGAAAAGATTGCCCTGGCCAACCTGAACAACCAGCAGGAATCACGCAAGATCACCGAAAGCCTGCGTGATGCCGGCGTCGGCGATCAACTGGACGTGGAGCGTGCCGATGCACGCCTCGCCTCGGTCGAAGCCAGCGTGCCGCAGTTGCAGGCCGAACAGGTTCGGCAGAAAAACCGTATTGCCACCCTGTTGGGTGAGCGTCCGGACAAGCTGACTGTCGACTTGAGCCCAAAAGACCTGCCGGCGATTGCCAAATCCTTGCCGATCGGTGACCCGGGTGAATTGCTGCAACGTCGTCCAGACATCCTCAGCGCCGAGCGCAAACTGGCCTCCTCCACCGCCCGTATCGGCGTGGCCAAGGCTGATCTGTTCCCTCGGGTCAGCCTCAGCGGTTTCCTTGGCTTTACTGCCGGCCGTGGCTCGCAGATCGGTTCCGCGGCTGCCAATGCCTGGGCGCTTGGCCCGAGCATCACGTGGGCTGCGTTCGACCTGGGCAGCGTGCGCGCCCGTCTGCGCGGCGCCGATGCCGATGCCGAAGGCGCGCTGGCGACCTACGAGCAGCAAGTGCTGCTGGCGCTGGAAGAATCGGAAAACGCGTTCAGCGACTACGGCAAACGTCAGCAACGGCTGATCTCGCTGATTCGTCAAAGCGAAGCGAGCCGTTCAGCCGCAAACCTGGCCGAGATTCGCTACCGCGAAGGCACCGTGGACTTCCTCGTCCTGCTGGATGCCCAACGTGAGCGTCTGGCGGCCGAAGATACCCAGGCCTCGGCGGAAACCGATCTTTATCGTGGCATTGTCGCGATTTACAAAGCCCTTGGTGGTGGCTGGCAACCAGAGACAGTCGCCAGCAAGTAAGTTTTTAAAGAGC
This sequence comes from Pseudomonas sp. UMAB-40, assembly GCF_900095275.1. Taxonomy (NCBI): domain Bacteria; kingdom Pseudomonadati; phylum Pseudomonadota; class Gammaproteobacteria; order Pseudomonadales; family Pseudomonadaceae; genus Pseudomonas; species Pseudomonas sp. UMAB-40. The sequence continues at coordinate 264,089 of NZ_LT607552.1, read as the reverse complement.
TCCTTTGGTTGGCCGCAACCAACCAATTTTTTAGCCCTGCGCCTCATTCGGTTGCGGGGCTTTTTTTTGCCGATGACTTGAACCCGCTGACCATCCCATGTGGGAGCGAGCTTGCTCGCGATAGCGGTAGATCAGTCGCTAACAATGTTGCCTGTGCCGACGTCATCGCGGGCAAGCCCGCTCCCACAGGGATTAGCGGTGATCTTCAGTCCTGCGCGTTTCCAGGATGGTTACAGTGGCCGTGGTCCCGGCCCGCAAGCGGCTTTTAGCGAGATAATCGGCATCAATCTGAATCCGCACCGGCACCCGTTGCGCCAGTTTGACCCAGGTGTAACTGGGGTTGATGTTGGCCAGCAGACGGTTGCCAGGCAGGTTCTCCCGATCGGCAATGGCAAAGGCAATGCTTTGCACGGTGCCGCCGAAGGTTTCGCCACTCATCAGTTCAATCCTGACCCGATCGCCCTCCCCGATTCGCGGCAACTTGGTTTCTTCGAAGTAGCCACTGACGTAAAACGAATCACTGTCGACCAGTGCCAGCAGTGCGCCCCCCGCCGTGGCGTAGTCGCCCTGTCGGGTCAGCAGGTTGGTCACGTAACCGCTGACGGGGGCGACGACCCGTGTACGCTGCAAGTCGAGTTCAGCTTGGGTCAAAGCAGCGATGGCGAGTTGCACATTGGCCTGAGCTAAACCGAGATTGGCTTGATTACGCAGCAACTCGGCCTGCGCCACCGCCACGTCCGTACTGGATTTTTCCCACTCCTCGCCAGAGATAGCGGCGCGTTCCTTGAGGGTGCGACGTCGGCGCTCTTCGCTTTGACGTTGCCTGAGCAACGCGCCACTGGCGACAATCGTCGCTTCGGACTGTCCGAGGGAGGCTTTCGCCACTTCTACCGAACGCTTGGCATGGTCTACCGCCAGGGCGTAGCGCGCGGGGTCAATCTCCAGCAGCAACTGGCCCTTGTCTACATGCTGGTTGTCCTGAACGCCGAGGCTGACGATGCGCCCCGACACGTCGGCGGACAACGTCACCACATCGGCGCGCACCCGCGCGTCCCGGGTCCAGGGCGCGCGGGTGTAATGTTCCCAGGCGAACCAGCCCAGCACAAAGGCCAGCAACACCACTGCAACAGTCGCGAGTCGGGCAAGGATCTTCTTCAAGGCATCAGGCTCCCATCACCAGGATCAGCGTTGCGCACACGCAGGCGTACAACGCGCCCTCGAACAAGGCTTCATGCCAGACGAAACGCAGCACGCCCAGGCGTCTCAAAATCCAGTCCAGCAGCAGAAAAATCGGCAAGGCCAGCAGCAAGGCCTGGGCGATTGGCGGCAAGTAGACGCCACCTACTTCCAGATCAATGGGCAAGGGCCGGCACTCCTTCCGGTTCTTTGGCTTGAAAGTATTGGCGATGTCGCTCGAGAAACGACACCACGATCAACAGCGCCACGCGCATCCGGAATACCGACCACAGGTGTTCATGAACCACTAACTGCAAGTCGTCCATCTCATCGCCCAAGGCATGCAAGTGTCCGAGCAGCCGGTCAACGTCGACACCCGGTCGCCCGGCGACAAACCTGCCGGTCTCCCGGAGCGAGGCCTGCAGCCGGTTTTGTTGTTCGGTACTGAGCAAGGTGTTGCTCTGCCCCTGTTGCCTGAGCTGGTTCAACGCCACGCCCAGTGCCATGCACCCCAGGCTGACTTCGAACAGCTCGCCGGATTGCTTGTCGTTGGTGGCCGGCAACAGGCCCAACATCATGGTCAAGCGGTCGACCATGCGGCTTTCAAACGCAAACTGCTGTTCATCGGTGGCCGGCGCCTTCAGCAAGGCGTAGACCTGCTCACGGTTCTCATTGAACAGGCGGCGTATCCGCAGAACCGGCCTGAACGGGAAGATCAACGCATAGACACTGAGCGCCAGCGCGGCGGCGCAGGTATACGCACCGGCAAACTCGAACCACAGAATGGCGGTATTTTGGCCGACGCCTACGTTTTGCGGGCCCAGCAACAGCATGGTTGTCAGCCCAAGACCAATGCCTGTCCCGGTGGTTGGCGGACTGGACAGTCCCACCGCGACGGCATACAGCAACGGAGCCAACAACAAGGCGAGCAGCTCGAAGTCACTGATCATCGGTACCAGCATGAACAGATACAACGCCGACACCACCAAGGCCAGCCCCAGTCCCCTGGCAAAGCTCTGGGCGGCCAGCAACGGCCGGGGAAACGTCGCCATCAGCGAACAGAGAATCCCCACCACGATCATCCCGCCACGGGCCCCGTCCCAAGCGGTCTCGATCCAGATCAGGCCGGCCACCAGCAACGCGACAAAGGCCCGGATCGCGTTCATCGCCGCCAAGGTGAAGTCCAGATGCAGCGGGTTCTCCTGGCCGCGGAACACGCAACTGGCCTCGCGGCCATCCTGGATCGCGTCGCTCAGCTCCAGAATCTGTCCCAGTTGCTCCAACATCCGTGCCTGCTCCCAGCGCAGCGCCCAAGCCAGTGAACGCAGGGTGGCAGGCATCGTCTCGGTGAGTTGTTCGGCCTTATAGGCCTGGTCATCGAAACGTTGTTGCAACGCCGAGAAGTGGTGCCGCGCATCGGCCGACAACGTGCGTCCCTTCACGGCCAACTCATCGAGAAAGGCCAGTTCTTCGGCGCGTAAAAGCTGGATCTCTTCGGGCAACTCGCCTTTCCAGCGCTCGGTCAGCAGTTCGCGTTGGTGGCGCAGCGCCGTCAGCCGTGAGATCAGCAGCACCAGTTGATTGCCGAGCAACTGCACCAGGCCATTGGCACTGCGTAACCGTGGCGCATCGAAATACAGATGCCGACGCAAGCCTTCAAGGGCGCTGATCTCACCCAACAATTGCATCTGCCTGCGGTGGAAATCGCCCTCGCTCTCCTCGGTTCGAATGACCGCCGCTGCGTGGGTCGCGAGCAACTTGATGACATGATCAATCTTGGCGAAGTAGCTCCGGGCCACGCTCTCCGGGCGCGCGGTCAGCAGGCTGACGACGCAGACGCAGGCCACCGCCAGCAGCGTCTCGGTTACACGGGTGACGGCCAGCAGGAACGTGCCGTCCTGGTCAGGCACCGCCAGCAACGCGACAACGACTGCGGTGTAACCGCTGAGGACAAAGGCCTGGGAGCTGGTGTAGCGCAACAAGGTGCCGCCGGCGGTGCACAGCGCCAGCCACAAGGCCAGCGTAATAATGAAAGGCATCGGCGCCTGGGGGAACATTGCCATGATCAACACCGCGACTGCCGCGCCCAGGGTGGTGCCGATGACCTGGCCAAAACTGCGGGCCAGGGCCATGCCACCCAATGGCTGGCTGACGATGACCACCGCCATGATCGACCATTTTGGCTGGTCAAGGTCGAACAGGAAGGCCAGGTACAGTGTCAGCAACCCGGCCGCGATGGTTCTCAAGGCGAACAGCAGCACCCCTTGCCCGGGGTTGAGCATTGCCTTGAAGTACTGGAGCAGCGGTTGCATGGGAACACTCTTCGAGCCATCTCCAGCAAGCGTAGTCACTGCTTCATGACTTCGACGGGTTTCAATGTCGACACGACTTGTAGGCAAAATCGCCAGCATCGTGCTGAGTCAGGGTTTGACTCACACGCCTACCTGACCGAAGCTGACAGCTCTGCAAAAGCTGCCAGCCCCCGGATTCCTGCATGCCCCAGTCCCGCCGCTACTTGCTCATCAGCCTCTGTGTCCTGTTCGCCATCGTTCTTGCCTGGCTTTTTCTGCGCAGCACAACCCCTGTGGTGCCGGAAGCCATCAAGCGCGGTTACAGCGAAGCGTTGACCCAGGCGCGCGCCGGGCAACCGGGGGCCGCACGGGTGCTCTACCAGCAACTGGGGCGCCCTGACCTGTCACCCAAGCGCCGTGTCTGGCTGCATGCCGAACTGCCGAATTACCCGAGCCCGCAAGCCCTGAAACTGGCGGATGCAGACCTGCAAAACCCTTCGGCCGACGTGCGCATTGCGGCCATCAAAAGCATTGGCGGACTGGTGCCCAGTGGGCAGCGCAGTTTGCTGATCGGACCGTTGCTCGATGACAGCGAACAAAACGTCCGGTCCGCCGCGATCAACGCGCTGCTGGGTTTGTCGCCGGATGACCTGGGCTTGTATTTCGGGCCGTTGCAGCAAGCCATCGATGCCTGGGAACGGGACCTGAAAAGTCTCCCGGAAAGCGCCGAAACCCAATACCAACTCGCCCGTCTGTACTTGCACAATGCCGAACTGAAAGAAGCGCAGCAGGCGCTGGAACGCACGCTGCAACTGGACCCAGGCAATCTGCCGGCGCTGGTGATGCAGATTGAAGTCCTGGATAAACAAGGCCAAAGCGACGCAGCCCGGCAATTGCTGGCGAAACAGTTGAAAGCTCAACCCGACTCGGCCTACCTGCAACATGCCTTGGGGCTTTGGTTGCTGCATCACGGGCAAAGTGAATTTGCCCTGCTTGGGCTGTCCAAAGCGGTCGAGATCGAGCCGAACAACAAGGATTACCGCTACGACCTGGCGACCACATTGCACGGTGAGCAGGAGCTGGAAGCAGCGCAAAAACAGTTGCAGGAAATCGTTCAGCGCCATCCGGCGGATCGCAAGGCGCGGGTGCTGCTGATCAATTACTGGAAAGAAAGCGGTCAATTGCAGAACGTGCAGATCCTTCTGGCGCTGTTGGAACAACTCAATCCAGACGATCCGGCGTTGCAGCAGGGTTTATAACGCCACTGATATCGCACCGGCAAAAAGGTTGAACCGTCGTCACGGCGAAAGGTCAAGTGATCAGGCAGTCCATTCAGGCACTTCAGGCCTGCTGCCTCGCTTCCCCTAGTCATGAGAGGGTTATTTTTGTCTACATCTAACGAGTTGTTCAGTGCAAAAGCCGCCACCGGCATCGAAGGTCTGGATGACATCCTGGCCGGTGGATTATCCCGCGGACACGTGTTTTTGCTGGAGGGTGAACCCGGAACCGGCAAAACCACCGTCGCTTTGCATTTTCTGTTGGCTGGCGCCCGTGCCGGCGAGCGCTCGTTGTACATCACGCTTTCAGAAACCGAGCGCGAGCTGCGCCAAGGGGCTTTGTCCCACGGTTGGGAGCTGGATGAAAACATTCACATCTTCGAACTGACACCGCCAGAAAGCCTGCTCAATGCAGAGCATCAGCAAAGCCTCCTGTATTCCTCGGACCTTGAGCTGGGCGAAGCGACCAAGCAGATTTTCGAAGTGGTCGAACGGGTCAAGCCGACCCGGGTGGTCCTCGACAGCCTTTCCGAAATCCGTTTGCTGGCCCAGAGTTCCCTGCGTTATCGCCGGCAGATTCTGGCGATCAAGCACTACTTCGTGCGCTACGACGCGACCGTGCTGTTGCTCGATGACCTGACCACCGAATCCCTCGATAAAACCGTCCACAGTGTGGCGCACGGCGTGGTTCGCCTGGAAGAACTGACGCCCAACTATGGCGCCGAACGCCGGCGGATCCGGGTCGTGAAGTACCGCGGTCAAAAGTACCGTGGCGGTTTTCATGACTTCACGATTATGGGCGACGGCGTGCACGTATTCCCTCGCCTGGTCGCCGCAGAACACCGCGGCGGTTACATCCGCCAGCAGTTGACCAGCGGCATCAAGGAAATGGACGCCCTGCTTGGCGGCGGCATCGAGACCGGTTCCAGCACGCTGATTCTCGGCCCGGCCGGCACCGGCAAGTCGCTGATCTCGATGATCTTCGCCGCGGCAGCCGTTGCCCGGGGTGAGAAAGCCGCGCTGTTTATCTTCGATGAAGAGCTGGGACTGCTGTTCGAGCGCATGAAAAACATGGGCATCGACCTGCAGGCGCTGCAAGACACCGGCAACCTGCTGATCGAGCAAGTCGACGCCGCCGAACTGTCTCCTGGCGAGTTCTCGCACCGGGTTCGTCGTTGCGTCGATGTGCGCAATATCAAAACCGTGGTGATCGACAGCATCAACGGCTATCAGGCCGCAATGCCCGAGGAAAACGCGCTGGTGCTGCACATGCACGAGTTGCTGCTGTACCTCAATCGCCGAGGCGCCGCGACGTTCATGACCGTGGCCCAACATGGGCTGGTCGGGGACATGCAGGCCCCGGTCGACATTACTTATCTGGCTGACACGGTGATTCTGTTGCGCTACTTCGAAGCGATAGGCAAGGTTCGCCGGGCCATTTCAATCATCAAGAAAAGAACCGGCAGCCACGAATCGACCATTCGCGAATACCGCATCGGCAACTCGGGCATGACCATCGGTGAGCCTTTGGATGCGTTCCAGGGTGTATTGCGCGGCGTGCCGACTTACCTGGGCGCCAGCCAGCCACTGCTCAAGGATGATGACCGGTGAGTGTTGTCGAGGCGATGTCGGAGCGCGCAATTATTCTCGCGCCGCTGGGACGTGACAGCCAGATTGCGCTGATGATGCTTCACGAGGCGGGATTCGAAGGGATTGTTACCCGGGACCTGGTCACGCTGTGCAGCGAGCTGGCGCAAGGCGCCGGCCTGCTGTTGATTTCTTCGGAAGCCTTGCTGGGTTGCGATCTAGAACCGCTGCTGGGCTTGATCGAGGAACAGCCGGCGTGGTCAGACCTGCCAATCGTACTGCTGACCCACCACGGCGGCCCGGAACAGAACCCCGCGTCACGTCTCGGCCCGCAATTGGGCAACGTGACCTTCCTCGAGCGCCCGTTTCATCCGGTGACGTTGATCAGCCTGGTCACTACCGCATTGCGTGGGCGACGACGGCAGTACGAAGCCAGGGACCGCTTGATTGACCTGAGCCAAAGCGAACTGCGGCTGCAAAACACGCTGGAAACCCTCGAACAACAAGTCGAGGAACGTACCGCCCAACTGCGCCACAACGAAGAAGCCCTCAGACAGTCGCAGAAAATGGAGGCTGTCGGCCAACTCACCGGCGGCATCGCCCACGACTTCAACAACATGTTGACCGGCATCATCGGCAGCCTCGAGTTGCTACGTCGACGCCTGGCCCGAGGTCGCACCGATGACCTGGACGGCCTGATTGATCTGGGGGTGACCTCGGCCAATCGCGCGGCAGGTCTGACCCATCGCCTGCTGGCGTTCTCCCGACGCCAGTCGCTGGATTCCAAACCCGTGGAAATGAATACCCTGGTGGTGTCCATGGGCGAACTGTTGCAGCGCAGCATCAACGAAAGCATTCAACTGGACATGCAATTGAGCGAGGACTTGTGGGTGGCCGAGGCCGACCCCAACCAGCTCGAAAGCGCCCTCCTCAACCTGGTGCTGAACGCCCGCGACGCCATGCCTGAAGGCGGAAAACTGGTGGTCAACACCTCGAATCAACGCTTGGACAAAGGTTTCACGCAGGTTCACAGCAATCTGCAACCGGGTGATTACGTCGTGCTGCGCGTGACCGACACCGGCTGCGGCATGCCGGAAGGCACCATCAGCAGGGCTTTCGATCCGTTCTTCACCACCAAACCGATTGGCCAGGGCACCGGTTTGGGCTTGTCGATGATTTACGGTTTCAGCAAGCAATCCCACGGCCACGTGACCATCGAGAGTGAAGTGGGCAACGGTACGACGGTCAGCCTGTATCTTCCGCGCTACAACGGTGCGCTAGTTGAGGACACGCTGGAAGATATCGCACACGCGCCTTATGCCCAGGACGGCGAAACCGTGCTGATCGTCGAAGATGATCCGGCGGTACGGGTGCTGGTCAGTGCGGTATTGAGTGAGTTGGGCTACGCCTTCGTCGAAGCAGGCGATGCCGACAGTGCAGTGCCGATTCTCGATTCCGGCCAGCGTATCGATTTGTTGATCAGCGATGTGGGATTGCCAGGGATGAATGGCCGGCAACTGGCGGAAATCGGTCGGCAGTACCGGCCTGACCTGAAAGTGTTGTTCATCACCGGTTATGCCGAACACGCGGCGGTGCGCGGTGGATTCCTTGACCCTGGCATGCAGATGATCACCAAGCCGTTCACCTTCGACCTGTTGACGGCCAAGGTGCGGGAGATGATCCGAATCTGAAAGCCCCCATGGCGGGGGCTTCGGGGTTGTTTACGACAGCATTTCCTGCATCAGCTCTTGCAACACATCCAGATCGAACGGCTTGCCGAGGATCGGCGCCTTGCGCGTGATCGGGCTGTCGGTCTCGCGGATTTCCTGCGGATAACCGCTGATAAAAATCACTTTGAGCTCAGGTCGCAGCTTTACGGCAGGCTCGGCGATCTGCACACCGGAGATCCCGCCGGGCAGGCGAAAGTCAGTGATCATCATGTCCAGGTGCGGCTTGCTCGCCAGTATTTCGAAGGCCTGCTCGCCGTTTTCGGCCTGCAGCACCCGGTAACCCTCACCCGACAAGTAAGCGGACAATACCATCAGAATCGAGGGGTCATCCTCGACAATGAGTACTACATCTTGTGCATCTTCACTCATGGGAAGCCTTTGTTCGGTCAATAGCTGCTGATACGACCATAGGGTCGATCAGAGGTTGCGTTTATCCGGCTGTTTTCCTACAGCGGCAGACAAACGCGAAATAAGGCGCCCTCGTTGATCTTGCTCTCGACGGCGATGGAACCGCCATGGGCGGCGACGATCTGCTCGGAAATAAACAGCCCCAGTCCCAGCCCCGCGACCACGGTCTTGGCTGACACCCGTTCGAACTGTTGAAAAATGCGCTTCTGGTTTTCTTCGCTGATACCGATCCCGCGGTCCTGCACTTCGACCCGTGCCTGACCCTCGTGACTGTAGACCCTCACATCGATCCGGCTTTTGCCACCATAACGCAAGGCATTGGTCAGCAGATTTGAAATCACTTGCTCGATACGAAATTCGTCCCAGTTGCCGACCACTGGCTGTTCGGCGCTAAACGCAACGGAACACTCGGCGGCGTCAACCTGCGGCGCAAAGTTTTGCAACAGGTTGCTGACCAATTGCACGAGGTCAAATCTGGTCGAGCGGATCGACAGCTTGCCGGTGCGGATGCGTGACACATCCAGCATGTCCTCAATCAGACGGATCAGGCTTTTGATCTGGCGCTCGTCACGGTCGACCATGGCGTGCATCTTGTCGAGGGTGAACGCCGACGCGTTGTCCCGTGCCAGGTGCATCTTGCGCAACTGGGTTTCGAGGATCAGGCCATTGAGCGGCGTGCGGACTTCGTGGGCGACGATCGACATAAAGTCATCACGCATGCGCACCGCTTGCTCCAGTTCATTCTGGGTGGTCTGCAACTGCTTGAGCAGCGCTTCCTGTTCGCGGCGAGCCTGTTCCAGTTCTTCGACCTGTTGCTTCATCGCTTTGCTTTGGCGGTACAGGTCGACGAAGACGTTGACCTTGCTTTTGACGGCGTGAATATCCAGAGGCTTGTGCAGGAAGTCCACGGCCCCGCTTTCGTAACCCTTGAACGCGTAGTTCAGCTCGCGGCCGGCGGCACTGACGAACACGATCGGGATGTTCTTGGTTTTCTCTGTACCGCGCATCAACTCGGCCAGTTCAAAGCCGTTCATGCCCGGCATCTGTACGTCGAGAATGGCCATGGCGAATTCGTGTTGCAGCAGCAACGACAAGGCTTCGTCGGCGGACAAGGCTTTGTAGACCACGCGGTCTTCACGCTTGATCAGCGCCTCGAGTGCCAGCAGGTTCTCCGGCAAATCATCGACAATCAGCAATTTGGCTTGGATGTTACTTAGCATGCTATTTGTTCCAGCTCGACAAGCAGACGGCCGATGCCGCGTATAGGGAGAATGTGGTCTGGCTGGTGAGTATCCAGCGCCGCCAAGGGCATAGTCGCGACCTGGGCTTCGTCCGGATCCTGCACGATGGTCAGGCCACCAGACTGTTTGACGTGGGCCAGCCCTCGGGCGCCGTCGCGATTCGCGCCGGTCAGCAGCACGGCTGCCAGCTTCGGACCGTAGGCATCGGCAGCCGACTCGAACAGAAAATCAATGGAGGGCCGTGAGTAATGCACGCGATCCTCCAGGCTCAGGGAAAAACTGCGGTCCTGCTCCACTGACAAGTGATAACCCGGCGTGGCGAAATACAAGGTTCCGGCTTCCACATGGATTTTGTCGCAGGCTTCCCTGACAGGCATCGACACCCGGCGGGCAAAGACTTCGGCCAGTTGGCTACGGCGCTCGTCGGGCAGGTGCAGGACTACGATGATCGGCAGGACGAACCCCTCACGCAACGGACTGAGGATGTTGAGCAATGCCTCCACTCCACCGGCCGAAGCGCCGATCACGATAGCGTCTATCGAAGGCAAATCCGTTGCATTGTTCATGATTTGCGGTAAATCCGTTCTTGTTTGACCAAGGGCACAAACTGGTTGCCGAAAGCCGAAAAATCCGGGGTTTCCTTACTGCCCAAGACCAGGAACCCGCGATGACAAAGGGATTCATGAAACAGACCGAACGCGCGATCCTGAAGCTTTTTATTGAAATAAATCAAAACATTACGGCACGAAATCAATTGGGTTTCTGAAAAGACGCTGTCTGTCGCCAGGCTGTGGTCGGCGAACGTCACGTTCTCACACAACGTCTTGTCGAAAATCGCGTAGCCATACGCCGCCGTGTAGTAGTCGGCGAACGAACGCTGGCCACCTGCCTGCTGGTAGTTATGAGTGTAGGCGCGGACATTCTCCATGGAGAAAATCCCCTGTTTGGCCTTCTCCAGCGAGCGCGGATTGATATCGGTGGCGTAAATGATCGTGCGATCGAGCAAGCCTTCTTCGCGTAGCAGAATCGCCATCGAATAGACTTCTTCGCCCGTGCTGCAACCGGCGATCCAGATCTTGATCGACGGATAGGTCTTGAGCAGTGGTACCACTTCCTTGCGGATCGCGAGGAAATGCGAAGGATCGCGAAACATTTCGCTGACCGGGATCGTCAGCAATTGCAGCAACTGCATGAACGCGGTCGGATCGTGCAGCACCTTTTCTTGCAGGGCGGAAATGGTACTGCACTCGAATTGCACCAACGCGTGATTGACCCGACGCTTGATCGAAGCGCCGGAATAATCGCGAAAGTCGTAGCTGTACTTGAGGTAGATCGCCTCGATCAACAACCGCAGTTCGATCTCGCTGTTTCGCGCCACTGTTTCTATGCGTTCCACTAAATGCGTTCCATCTTCGGTAACCACACGCGAATCAGCGAGAACAGGCGATCCAGGTCGATGGGCTTGGCCAGGTAATCGTTGGAGCCGGCTTGCAGGCAGCGCTCCTGATCGTCCTTCATGGCCTTGGCCGTCACCGCAATGATCGGCAGCTTGCGCCAGCGTGGGTCCTTGCGGATCTCGATGGTGGCTTCGAAACCATCCATCTCCGGCATCATCACGTCCATCAACACCAGATCGATGTCCTCGACTTCATTCAGTTTTTCAATCGCCTCACGGCCATTCCGGCCGATGACCACGACTGCACCCTTTTGCTCCAAAGCGCTGGTCAAGGCGAAGATGTTGCGTACATCGTCGTCCACCAGCAGCACTTTGCGGCCCTCGAAGACTTTGTCGCGGCTTCGCGCGGTCTTGAGCATCCGTTGGCGTTCATGGGACAACCTGGATTCGACTTTGTGCAGAAAGAGTGTGACCTCATCCAGCAAACGCTCGGGTGAGCGAGCGCCTTTGATGATGATCGAGCGCGAGTACTTGCGCAGTTCAGCCTCTTCGTCCCGGGTCAGGTTGCGTCCGGTGTAAACGATGACCGGCGGGAACGAGCAGATATCTTCGGTGGACATGCGCTTGAGCAGATCGTTGCCGAGCATGTCCGGCAACTTCAGGTCGATGATCATGCAATCGAAAATGGTCGTGCGCAGCAGGTCGAGCGCTTCCTGGGCGAAGCCGACGGCGGTGATTTCGATGTCCTCGTCGCCGATCAGGCGAGCAATGCTGTCGCGTTGCAAATCATCGTCTTCGACCAGCAGCACCCGCTTGACCTTCTGGGTCAGCTTGGCTTCGAGGCGGGCAAATACATCCTTGAGTTCTTCGCGAGTGGTGGGCTTGACCGCATAACCGATCGCGCCCATGTGCATGGCCGCCTCGACGCGGTCTTCCACCGAAATCACATGCACCGGAATGTGGCGGGTTTCGGCATGTTCCTTCAGACGCTGCAATACGGTCAGCCCGGAATGGTCCGGCAGGCGCATGTCCAGCAGAATGGCGTCGGGAATGAACTCCTTGGCCAAGTCGTAGCCTTCATCGGCCCCGTGGGCGACCAGGCACTGGTAACCCAGTTCGTGGGCCAGATCGTAGAGAATGTTTGCAAAATTTGGCTCATCTTCCACCACCAGGATGCAACGGGTGGTGAATGGCGCCTTGCTGCGGTCATCGTCGAAACGCGGAATGTCGACTTCAGCGATCAGCGGCACCGGCGCGAGCGTTGCCACTCTCGGTTTTGCGGCGACCGGGGTAGCCTGCATCGGCGCGACCGGCGCATCACCCGGTTCTACGTATTGCTGCGGCAGCACGAGGGTGAACACACTGCCCTGCCCCGGCTCGCTGGTAACGCTGATCGAACCGCCCAGCAACGCCGCCAAATCGCGGGAAATCGACAAGCCCAGGCCCGTGCCGCCATAACGGCGATTGGTGGTGCCGTCGGCCTGGCGGAAGGCTTCGAAGATGCTGTCCTGCTGGTCGGCGGCGATGCCGATCCCGGAATCGCGGACGATAAAGGCGATGCCGTCGTTCGGCTGGGACGCCACCGTGAGGCTGACGGTGCCTTTTTCGGTAAATTTCACCGCGTTCGACAGCAGGTTCTTGATGACTTGCTCCAGACGCTGGCGGTCGGTGAACAGCATCATCGGCGAATCGGGCTGCAAGTCGACCTCGAATTTCAACTGCTTGTCAGCCGCCATCGGCTCAAACATCCCGCGCAGTCCGTCCACCAGACGCGCAACGCTGGTGTTCTCGGGGCGCATTTCCAGCTTGCCGGCCTCGACCTTGGAAATATCGAGAATGTCATTGATCAGATTGAGCAAGTCATTGCCGGCGGAATAGATCGACTCGGCGAACTTCACCTGCTCGGCGCTGAGGTTTTCCTGAGGGTTTTCCGCCAGCAACTTGGCCAGGATCAGCGAACTGTTCAACGGCGTGCGCAGTTCGTGGGACATGTTGGCGAGGAACTCGGACTTGTACTTGCTCGAGCGCTGCAACTCTTCGGCGCGCTCTTCAAGCTGCGCCTGGGCCTGGTTGAGCTCAGTATTTTTCAAGTCCATCGCATCACGCTGGTCGGCCAGGATCTGCGCCTGATCGGCGAGTTGTTCGTTGGTCTGCTCCAACTCGACTTGCTGGGTTTCCAGGTGAGCCTGGGATTCCTTGAGAATCCGTGACTGCTCTTCGAGCTCTTCGTTGGCGGTCTTGAGCTCTTCTTGCTGAACTTGCAGTTCCTCATTGAGCTGCTGGGTTTCGGCCAGCACTTCCTGCAAGCGTTGACGATAACGAGCAGCCTCGATCGACGTGCCGATGTTGCCGGCAATCAGTTCCAGTAACTCGATATCGCGCTCGTCCAAGGGGCGCAGGAAGCCCAGTTCGATCACACCGTTGACCCGGTCATCGTCGCTGGTGGGCACCACGAGCACGCTATGCGGCAAACCTTCGCCCAGGCCGGAGCTGACTTTGAAGTAGTCGCTGGGCACGTTATCGAGACGGATCAGGCGAGCTTGTCGCGCCACCTGGCCAACAATCCCTTCATCGCTGTAGATCTGCTGGTCACGTTCTTCCTGCTCGCGAGAAAACCCGTAAGACGCTATTCGCTTCAGGCCGCCATGTTCTTCGCGCACATAGATAGCGGCGACCGCAGTGCCCAGATACTGCGCGCAGAACTGCAGGATGTTGCGCCCCAACAGGTTGAGGGACAGTTGCCCCAATACCTGCTCGGCCAGCTCGGTCTGGCCGTTGCGTAGCCACGCTTGCTGTTCAAGACGCCAGGCGCTGGCCTGTTGCGCGGCGAGGTTGGCGCTGTAACTTTGGGACAGATTGAGCAAATCACGACGGCCGATGTAGGCCAGCAAACCGCTGATACCAAGGATGAACAACAGGTAAAGAGTGATGCTCCAGATCGTGGTGCGGCGCACTTCCTCGTTGCGCGTGGTGCGCAACTGCTGCTCCATGTCGATCACGTCTTCGAACTGCTTGCGGATCTCATCGGTCAGGCGCTTGCCGCGCCCGGCCCTGACGGCATTGCGATAATCGCCGCTGGTGCGCTGCAAATCGATCATTGATTGCGCGTAGTTGGCCCACTCCTCCTGCAAGGCCTGGAGCCGGTGCAGACGGTCGGTTTGAACCGGGTTGTCGGCCGTGAGTTCGAGCAAGGTATTGAGCGCGACCGCGATTCTCGGCTTGGCCGTCTCATAAGGGTCGAGGAAATGCTCATCGCCGCTGAGCAAAAAGCCACGCATCCCGGTTTCCAGATCAACGGTCAGCTTCACCGCTTCATTGGCGTTATTGATCACCCGGTCGGTGTGTTCAACCCACTGGATCACCGACAGCAGGTAAGTGATCAGCGAAACGAAGAACACCGCACTGAGCACACCGACACCCAACGGCAGGCTGATGTTGCGGCTCAGGAGTTTACGGAATCGTTGCTCATCAACCGAAGACGCAGGGGTCATGGGAAGGCCTTGTCGAACTGTTCAAAACCAAGGAGTTTGCCCCAAAACGGGCACATTGATCCAATTTTATGAAGCGTATTCGGGCAAACCCCCGCATTTAGCTGCTCTTGGTCAAAGGAGCGGTTATCCTGCCGCCTCTAGTACAGCTATTCTTTTTTGCGCAACGCCGGGAACTTGTCGGGATCTGCCACTTACTCATGCTGGAACCCGGCGATTTCGATCGACCTGCGACCCTGAATTTAACTTGAGAGCCCTCTTATGTCCTCCGACCCATCCATCATCCTGGTAGTAGAAGACGATGCCATCGTGCGCATGCTGATCGTCGATGTACTGGAGGAACTGGAGTTCAAGGTCCTTGAGGCCGATGGCAGCGAAAAGGCACTGGAATTTCTCAACGATGAAGATCAACACATCGATTTGATGATGACCGACGTGGGGTTACCGGTGATGGACGGCCGAGAACTGGCGACACAGGCGCGGATGCTGCGCCCTGAACTGCCGATCCTGTTTGCCAGCGGTTATGCCGAGAGCATCGAGGTGCCTGCAGGCATGCAGGTAATTGGCAAGCCGTTTTCCATTGATCAGTTGCGGGACAAAGTTAAAGGCATGCTCGAATAAATAAACAAATACACGTCTTAAAAGGCACCAAACCCTAAAGGGAGCGGTGCTTGTAATAGCCGCCAAGTGAAACTCATAACGTTCTGAAAGTAAGTCACAAGCACTCATATAAGCTGAATTGCTTATTGGTGAAACTCAATACGGTGTAACAACAGGACTGCCGCCGCCGTCGTCTGCTCTGCGGCGGCGCTGTTTCAGTCCAACATCGACCTTGTTGTGGTTTAATTGCGCGCCTCTCGCATCACTCAGCCCACAGCCCGAGTCAAGGAAATACCGTTCATGAATCAGCCCCACGCAACCAAAGTCCTCGTCATTGGTTACGTCTGGCCCGAGCCTCGCTCTTCGGCCGCCAGTGGGCATGTGATGCAGATTCTGGATACGTTTCTGAGACAAGGCTGGGACATTACCTTCAGCAGTCCGGCCGGCACCGGTGAACATCGGGCTGACCTGACGGCACTGGGCATTCGCGAAGTGCCTATCGAGTTGAACAACAGCAGTTTCGACGCGTTTATCAGTGAACTGGCCCCGGACATCGTGCTGTTTGACCAGTTCATGATGGAAGAGCAGTTCGGCTGGCGTGTAGAAAAGCACTGCCCTGATGCCTTGCGTGTGCTTGAAACTTCGGATCTGCAAAGCCTGCGGCACGCCCGGCATCAGCGCCTCAAGGACCGCTTGAAGGCCAGTGACGACAACAATGATTTCAGCGACCTGTTCGCACCGGCATTGCGCGAAGAGTTCGAGTTGATGGCCGATACCGATCTGGCCAAACGGGAAATTGCCGCGCTGTATCGTTGCGATTTGAACCTGATGATCTCTGAAGTGGAAATCGAGTTGCTGGTCGAGCAGTTCAAGATGCCGCGCAACTTGCTGCACTGGTGTCCGTTGATGGTCGAACCGTCGAGCGTGGTGCCGGCCGCCTTTGAAGATCGGGCGCACTTTCTCAGCATTGGTAACTTTCGACATGCGCCGAACTGGGATGCGGTGCTCTGGATGAAAACGGCGATCTGGCCGTTGATCCGTGAACAACTGCCCAGCGCTCAGTTGCACATCTACGGCGCTTACACGCCGCCCAAGGCTACTGCGCTGCATAACCCGGCCCAGGGTTTCCATGTCATGAACTGGGCGGAAGACGCCTTGCAAGTGATGTCGGCGGCGCGTGTGTGTCTGGCACCGCTGCGTTTCGGTGCGGGCATCAAAGGCAAGATAATCGACGCCATGCTGTGTGGCACGCCCACGGTCACGACGCCTATTGGTGCAGAAGCGATGCACGGTCAGCATCCCTGGCCTGGCGCCGTGAGCCGGACGGCACAGGAGTTCGCCGAGGATGCGGTGCGGTTGTACAAGGATGAAGCACTCTGGGCGAACGCCCAATCCATGGGGCAGGTGTTGCTGGCGGATCGTTATCGACAGTCGGAACATGGCCCGGCACTGATCGAAAAATTATTGTACTGCCAACAACATATCGCCCAACTTAGAAATGACAACTTTACCGGCAGCATGTTGCGTCACCACCAGCACAAAAGTACGCAATATATGGCACAGTGGATTGAAGCAAAAAACCGCGCCAACTAGATATCAGACACGACCTATACACACTTTGTGTTGCCACACTTATTGACCACGCTAGCAACCCACTTTATAAACAATCCAGCGGATTAAAGCCCGACCAACTTATCCAGCACAACCTATTAAAGTTTAAAATCAATGCAAGGATGCATTAAATGAATACCATTGTTCAAAACAACCTGACACTCAACAACTGGATGGCCAGCACGCCGGCCATTGACACTTTGTCGCTCCGTGAATTAACCCTGCCGGGCACCCATAACGCAGGTAGCGACTGGAAAGCGTCCTGGCCTCTGATTCCAGGCGCCCATTGGCTCGCCTGTCAGCACCAATCGTTTTATTCCCAGTTGTGCCACGGCTCCCGAGCGTTGGATATCCGCCTCGCGTTCGACGCCAAGGCACCTGGGCTTGGAAAATTCCGGATGCACCACAATGGCAACCGCAACAATCGCACCTTGGGGAACTTGTTGACCGACGTGAGACAATTTCTTGAGGAGAATCCTGATGAATTCATTGTCCTGGACTTTCACGAACTGCAAGGGGATGCGTTTGACTTCACTTTTTTCAAAGACATGATGATCCATCTTATGGGCCATAAAATAATCCCCACTCAAAACAGGTCTATGAGTCTCCGTCAACTCAAACAAATCAGTTCTGAACAAAGGGTTCTAGTCGCGGCCCCATGGCATTGGGAGCTTGATCGAAACGTATTCCTTGAGCAAATTGAACACAAATGGTCCGGCAACGGCATCACGAGTGCTGCCGACTTGAAAAAACACATTACGAGTGTGCTGACACATCCGCCAGGCACATGGGCCCCATGGTCGTTGTCCGCGACCAGTTACAGCGCCCTCGGCGGCCCCGTGGATATACATGATGAGCTCGATGCGTGGTTCGACCCGGAAAAAAGCGACTGGGCGACAAAGTGCAACATCATCAACGTCGACTTCATTGAAGAATCGCGAATTGTTGAATATTGCCGAACCGTAAACTTGCATAAAGCCAACAAGCGAGCCAATTAGTCTGCCCGCCATTAAATAGCTATATATGTGCAACTATTTCCGCGACTGGCAATCCTGTTGCGCACTTCTATGCTGGGTCATGAAAGCCTTTCACGCAGGGCGATCAACACAGATGTGGCTTGCAGCCAACACTGATACATAAACTTCGTCGCCCCACGGAGGGGGCGCCTCAACGACAAGGAACTGTCATGACCCATAACACAGCAGGTGCGCTGGACAAAAAAAAGTGGATGAGTAACGTTCTGGATATCCACCGATTAAAGCTGACCGATATTGTCTGGCCCGGCGCCCACAACGCCGGCATGGATAAACAGGCGCCCAATTACGATGTGGTTATCGGCAACTGGACGACGTGTCAAAACGGTTCATTTGCCTGGCAACTGTCCAACGGCGCCCGGGCCTTTGATATCCGGCTGGGCTACACCGAGGGCGCAGACCAGTCGGTCTTCTATTTTCATCACAACGGATACCAGTCCCATAGGGTCCTCGATGAACTGATTACAGACGTATCAGCGTTTCTCGACCGTAATCCTGATGAGTTCATCGTGCTGGATTTCCACCAACTCGCAGATGGCTCCAAGCCCTTTGACTATCAGAAACTCAATGATCTTCTGGTGAGTCGACTCGGACAGCGAGTGATCTCCCCCGACGACGCCACAAAAACCATCGGCGAGCTTAAGCGGATCAGTACTCGCCGCCGGGTGGTGTTGGCGGCGCATGGACGGCGGGAACTGGATGAGAATTACTTCTGGCCGCGCATCCCACACAAGTGGATCAACAAAAGGTTCACCGACACCGAGGATCTGAAAACCCATATTTCCAGCACACTCGAAGACGCACCTTACGAGACGTTTCTATGGTCGTTATCGGCCACCCGCTACGCGTTTCTGGGAGGGCCTCAAGACATCAAAAACCAGATCAATGATTGGTTCAATCCCACCCGTGACTGGGTCACGCGTTGCAGCATCATCAATACCGACTTTTTCGACGAGTCAGAGATCGTTCGTTATTGCTGGACCGCCACCAGCATGAAAGCCGTTTACGGCCATGCCTTGCATGAGCGGGCACCGGCCTGACGCCCTGTGCGTAGCACGCTGGCATTACTAGCCTGGAAAGAGGCATGATCAGGGCGCAATGACAATAAAAAGCGCCCTGATATGACCCGAACTGCGAGAGTCACCGATCCTTCCTATGAACTGATGGACGACCACAACGGGTTGTCGATCATCTATCGCCAGCATGGATTTCCCTGCCCTTTGGTGCGTTGGCATTTCCACAAGGAATACGAACTGCACCTGATCGTCGCCAGTTCCGGCAAGGTGTTCATCGGCGATTACATTGGCAACTTCTACCCGGAAACCCTGTTCCTGACCGGCCCGAATCTGCCTCACAACTGGATCAGCCAGGTGGCCGAAGACGAGGTAGTGCCCAAGCGCGACATGCTGGTCAACTTCACGGATGAATTGTTCGAAAGCGGTCATCAGGTATTCGCAGAACTGAAGACCCTCGCGCCTCTGCTGGAGCGCGCGCAGTACGGCATCGAGTTTCGTTGCAAGCGCACCATCCGCCAGGCCATGACGTTGATGCAACGCATCGCTGACACTAAAGGCGTCACCCGGCTCGGGCACTTTTTCATCCTGCTGGAGCTGCTCGCGGCTTCTGACGATTTTCAGTTGCTGTCGGGTGCCACCACGCCGCAGCTGGCGGATGAACACAACATCGATCGCACCAACCGAGCGGTGGATTACATTTTTGCGCATTACGCCCGGGACCTGCCGCTGGAGGAGGTCGCCGAGCATTTAGGCATGAAGCCAACGTATTTCAGCCGGGTGTTCAAGCAAGCCACCGGGCGCTGCTTCATCGAGTTCGTCAATCGCCTGCGCATCAGCAAATCCTGCGAGTTGCTGGCCGATGGCGACAAACCGGTGACCGATGTGTGTTTCGAATCAGGCTTCAACAATATTTCCAACTTCAATCGGCGGTTCCAACAGCTCAAGGGCATGACGCCCTCGCATTACCGGCGGCTGGCGGTGCAGCGGTTGACTGAGCAGAATCAGCACTGACGCCTATGCGTGTAGCAGCTGCCGAAGGCTGCGTTCGACTGCGAAGCAGTCGCAAAACCTGCCACTCTGCCTCCCCAGGATCACCGCGCGCTCTGCTCCAGCGAGTGCTGCGCACTCGAACGCAGCCTTCGGCAGCTGCTACAGGATGTCCGGTGTTAAATCTTGCCTTTTCAGAATCCAGTGCAAAATAGTATCGATTCAAGTGCGACGGATGATTTGTCACATCCTCAATTGAAGGCTGTAATCAGTGCACATTCTTCCTGCCCTCGGAAGACACAAAAACAATAACTGTCCTTCTGTCCCCCATCGGGCGCAGAAAAGGAGTGCACGATGCAACCTTCTGTAAAAGCTCTGCTTGCCCTCACCTGCATGACCCTCAGCAGCGTCAGCCTCGGCGCTCAGACCCTGACCATCGCCACCGTCAACAACAGCGACATGATCCGCATGCAAAAGCTCTCGAAAACCTTCGAAGCCGAGCATCCGGACATCAAGCTCAATTGGGTGGTGCTGGAAGAAAACGTCCTGCGCCAACGCCTGACCACCGACATTGCCACTCAGGGCGGGCAGTTCGACGTACTGACCATTGGCATGTACGAAGCCGCACTCTGGGGTGCCAAGGGCTGGCTGGAGCCGATGAAGGATTTGCCGGCCACCTACGCCCTCGACGACGTATTCCCTTCGGTACGTGAAGGTCTTTCGGTCAAGGGCTCGCTCTACGCCCTGCCGTTTTATGCGGAAAGCTCCATCACCTATTACCGCACCGACCTGTTCAAGGACGCCGGGCTGACCATGCCCGAGCACCCGACCTGGACCCAGATCGGCGAATTCGCCAGCAAACTCACCAATAAGGACAAAGAACAGTACGGCATCTGCCTGCGCGGCAAGGCCGGTTGGGGCGAGAACATGGCGCTGATCACCACCGTCGCCAATGCCTATGGGGCGCGCTGGTTTGATGAGCAGTGGAAGCCGGAATTCACCGGCCCTGAGTGGAAAAACGCCCTGAACTTCTACGTCGAGACGATGAAGAAATCCGGCCCGCCGGGAGCCTCCAGCAACGGCTTCAACGAAAACCTGGCGCTGTTCAACAGTGGTAAGTGCGCAATCTGGGTGGATGCCAGCGTCGCCGGTTCCTTCGTCACCGACAAGACCCAAAGCAAGGTCAGCGAGCACGTTGGCTTCACTTATGCGCCGCATGAGACCACCGACAAAGGTTCGGCCTGGTTGTATTCCTGGGCGCTGGCGATCCCGACCAGCTCCAAGGCCAAGGACGCAGCGAAAACCTTCAGTGCCTGGGCCACCTCCAAGGAATACGGCGCACTGGTCGCCGAAAAAGACGGCATCGCCAATGTGCCGCCTGGCACGCGGGCCTCGACGTACAGCGAGGCTTACATGAGCGCCGCGCCGTTTGCCAAGGTGACGCTGGAATCGCTGAAAGCGGCGGACCCGAGCAAACCGACCCTCAAACCGGTGCCCTACATCGGCATCCAGTTGGTGACCATTCCTGAATTCCAGGCGGTGGGCACGCAGGTCGGCAAGTTGTTCTCGGCGGCGCTGATTGGCCAGACCACGGTCGACCAGGCGCTGACGGCGGCCCAGCAAACCACCGAACGTGAGATGAAGCGCGCCGGTTATCCCAAATAGCCTCTAGCCATCCAAATTGTGGCGAGGGAGCTTGCTCCCGCTGGGCTGCGTAGCGGCCCCAAAACCTGGAAACGCGATTCATCAGACAGACCGCATTTTCCGGATTTACGACTGCTTCGCAGCCGAGCGGGAGCAAGCTCCCTCGCCACAGGGTCTCGCCGCATTTCGAGCAAGTGATCGCCATGAATATTTCAACTGCCAAAGCTCACATGGACATCCCCCAACCGGTGCGCAAAAGCCGGCTGGCCAATCCCGGCTGGTTTCTGGTCAGCCCCTCGGTGGCGTTGTTGCTGCTGTGGATGATCGTGCCGCTGGGCATGACCGTTTACTTTTCGATGATCCGCTACAACCTGCTCTATCCTGGCGAAAACGAATTTGTCGGGCTGGAGAATTTCACGTATTTCCTGACTGACTCCGGGTTCATGCCCGGCGCCACCAACACCCTGTTGCTGGTGGGCAGCGTGCTGCTGATCAGCGTGGTGCTGGGCGTGCTGATCAGTGCCTTGCTGGAGGCCAGCGAATTCCTCGGTCGCGGCATCGTCCGGGTGATGCTGATCTCGCCGTTTTTCATCATGCCCACCGTCGGTGCGCTGATCTGGAAGAACCTGATTTTCCATCCGGTGTCGGGGATTCTCGCCTACGTCTGGAAGCTGTTCGGCGCACAGCCGGTGGACTGGCTGGCGCACTACCCGCTGCTGTCGATCATCATCATCGTGTCTTGGCAATGGCTGCCCTTCGCGATCCTGATCCTGATGACCGCCATGCAGTCCCTCGATCAGGAACAGAAAGAAGCCGCGCGCCTCGACGGGGCCGGGCCAATCGCGATTTTCTGGCACCTCACCCTGCCGCACCTGGCTCGCCCGATTGCGGTGGTGGTGATGATCGAAACCATCTTCCTGCTCTCGGTGTTCGCCGAAATCTTCACCACCACCAACGGCGGCCCCGGCTATGCCTCGACCAACCTCGCGTACCTGATCTACAACCAGGCGCTGGTGCAGTTCGACGTCGGCATGGCGTCCGCCGGTGGCTTGATCGCAGTGGTGATCGCCAACATCGCGGCCATCGTGCTGGTGCGCATGATCGGCAAAAACCTGACAGACAAGACTTGAGGCCTGCGCCATGACCCTTCAACAATCCCGTCGCCTGCAAAGCCTGCTGCTGGGCACCCTGGCCTGGGCCATCGCGATCCTGATCTTCTTCCCGATCTTCTGGATGGTATTGACCAGTTTCAAAACCGAAATCGACGCCTTCGCCACGCCGCCGCAGTTCATCTTCACGCCGACGCTGGAGAACTACCTGCACATCAACGAGCGCAGCGACTACTTCAGCTTTGCCTGGAACTCGGTGGTGATTTCGTTCAGCGCTACGGCGCTGTGCCTGCTGATCGCGGTGCCCGCGGCCTACTCCATGGCGTTCTACGAAACCCAGCGCACCAAAGGCACGCTGCTGTGGATGCTTTCGACCAAGATGCTGCCGCCGGTGGGCGTGTTGATGCCGATCTACCTGTTGGCCAAGAGCTTCGGCCTGCTCGATACACGCATCGCGCTGATCGTGATCTACACGCTGATCAACCTGCCGATCGTGGTCTGGATGATTTACACCTACTTCAAAGACATCCCCAAAGACATCCTCGAAGCCGCGCGTCTTGACGGTGCCACGCTGTGGCAGGAAATGGTCCGGGTGCTGCTGCCAATCGCCAAGGGAGGCTTGGCCTCCACCGTGCTGCTGTCGCTGATCCTGTGCTGGAACGAGGCGTTCTGGTCGCTGAACCTGACCTCGTCGAAAGCCGCGCCACTGACCGCGTTGATCGCTTCGTACTCCAGCCCCGAAGGCCTGTTCTGGGCCAAGTTGTCGGCGGTGTCGACGCTGGCCTGCGCGCCGATCCTGATCTTCGGCTGGATCAGCCAGAAACAACTGGTGCGCGGCCTGTCGTTTGGCGCCGTGAAATGAAGATCGCCGCCTCAACGCGAATGACTGACCGAACACGCACCCTGTAGGAGCCGGCTTGCTGGCGATGAGGGCCTAAAGACCGATGCACATTTAATGGCCTCATCGCCAGCAAGTCGGCTCCTGCACAAGCCCACTGGGCTCAACTGAATAACAACACGTGGAGGCCCATCATCATGGCCAACCTGAAAATCAAGAATCTGCAAAAAGGCTTCGAAGGCTTTTCCATCATCAAAGGCATCGACCTGGAAGTGAACGACAAGGAATTCGTGGTCTTCGTCGGCCCGTCGGGCTGCGGCAAATCCACCCTGCTGCGCTTGATCGCCGGCCTGGAAGAAGTCAGCGGCGGCACCATCGAACTCGATGGCCGCGACATTACAGAAGTCAGCCCGGCCAAGCGCGACCTGGCGATGGTGTTCCAGACCTACGCCCTGTACCCGCACATGACCGTGAAAAAGAACATGTCGTTCGCCCTTGATCTGGCCGGTGTACCAAAGGCTGAAGTCGAGAAGAAAGTCGGCGAAGCGGCGCGCATCCTCGAACTCGGGCCGATGCTTGAGCGCAAACCGAAACAACTGTCTGGCGGTCAGCGTCAACGTGTGGCCATCGGCCGGGCGATTGTGCGCAACCCGAAAATCTTCCTGTTCGACGAACCGCTGTCCAACCTCGACGCCGCGCTTCGCGTGCAGATGCGCCTGGAACTGTTGCGCCTGCACAAAGACCTGCAAGCGACGATGATTTACGTGACCCACGACCAGGTCGAAGCGATGACCATGGCCGACAAAGTCGTCGTCCTCAACGGCGGCAAAATCGAGCAGGTCGGCTCGCCGCTGGACTTGTATCACCAGCCGGCCAACCTGTTTGTCGCCGGGTTCCTCGGAACACCGAAAATGGGTTTCCTCAAAGGCAAAGTCACCCGCGTCGAGAGCCAAAGCTGTGAAGTCATGCTGGACGCCGGCCCCCGCATCACCCTGCCGCTGAGTGGCGCTAATTTGAACATCGGCGGCGCGGTGACCCTGGGCATTCGTCCGGAACACCTCAACCTCGCGCAAACCGGCGACTGCACCTTGCAGGTCACCGCTGACGTCAGCGAACGCCTGGGTAGCGACACCTTCTGCCACGTCGTGGCCGCTTCCGGCGAAGCGTTGACCATGCGCGTTCGTGGCGACCTTGCCAGCCGTTACGGCGAAGCCTTGAACCTGCATCTGGACGCGGAACACTGCCATTTATTCGATGCCGACGGCGTGGCGCTGACCCGCCCGCTGCGTGCAGCGGCCTGATTTAGAGAGCCTGTGATGAAACTCAACCAACAGAACCTCAACCGCCTCGCCCCCGAAGTGGCCCTGCCCGCCTACACCCTGAGCGATACGCGCCAGGGCATCGCCCACATCGGCGTCGGTGGTTTTCACCGTGCCCATCAGGCGTATTACACCGACGCGCTGATGAATACCGGCGAAGGCCTGGACTGGGCAATTTGCGGGGTCGGCCTGCGCGCCGAAGACCGCCGCGCCCGGGACGATCTGAAAGAGCAGGATTACCTCTTCACCCTGTTCGAACTGGGCGACACCGACGACACCGAAGTCCGGGTCATCGGTGCGATTCGCGACATGCTGTTGGCCGAAGACGGCGCTGCAGCGTTGATCGACAAACTCGCCAGTCCAGAGATCCGCATCGTCTCGCTGACCATCACCGAGGGCGGTTATTGCATCGACGACAGCAACGGCGAGTTCATGGCGCACCTGCCGCAAATCCAGCACGACCTGGCCAACCCGAACGCGCCGAAAACCGTGTTCGGCTTCCTCTGCGCCGCGCTGGCCAAACGTCGCGCCGCCGGCACGCCGGCCTTCACCTTGATGTCCTGCGATAACCTGCCGCACAACGGCGCCATCACCCGTAAAGCCTTGTTGGCCTTCGCCGCGTTGCGCGATGCCGATCTGCGTGACTGGATCGCCACCCACGTCAGCTTCCCCAACGCGATGGTCGACCGCATCACGCCAATGACCAGCACTGAACACAAGCTGCAACTTCACGACAAACATGCCGTCGATGATGCCTGGCCGGTGGTCTGCGAACCGTTTGTGCAGTGGGTGCTGGAAGACAAGTTCGTCAACGGCCGTCCGGCCTGGGAAAAGGTCGGCGTGCAATTCACCGACGACGTCACGCCGTATGAAGAGATGAAGATCAAACTGCTCAACGGCAGTCATCTGGCCCTGACGTATCTGGGGTTCCTGAAGGGTTATCGCTTCGTGCACGAGACCATGAATGACCCGCTTTTTGTGCGCTATGTGCGTGCCTACATGGATCTGGATGTCACGCCGCAATTGTCGCCCGTGCCGGGGATTGATCTGACGGATTACAAGAACACGCTGGTGGCGCGTTTCTCCAATCAGGCGATTGCCGATCAACTGGAGCGAGTGTGTTCGGACGGCTCGTCGAAGTTTCCCAAGTTCACCATTCCGACCATCAATCGTCTGATTGCCGATGGCCAGGAGACCAGGCGTGCCGCGTTGGTGGTGGCAGCCTGGGCGCTGTATTTGAAAGGCGTGGATGAGAATGGGGATACTTATTCGATACCCGATCCTCGTGCGACGTTCTGCCAGGCGTTGGTGGCGGATGATTTGTTGATTACCCAGCGGTTGCTGGAGGTTGAGGAGATCTTTGGTACGGCGATTCCGAATTCACCGGAGTTTGTGGCGGCGTTTGAATGGTGCTGCAACAGCTTGCGGGAAGTGGGTGTGACGCGGACGTTGGAGCGGGTTCTGGCGTAAGTGCGGCGGTGAAACTGAGGCCGTCATCGCGGGCAAGCCCGCTCCCACAGTGTTCCGTGGCGAAACACAGATTTATGAACCACGTTAATCCCTGTGGGAGCGGGCTTGCCCGCGATGACGGACTGACAGACAACCTATTTGTTGAATCTGACGATCCAAGGACCTTCGATGGCAAAGCAACAACTCTTCCTCGGCATCGACTGCGGCACCCAGGGCACCAAAGCCGTGATCCTCGACGCCCACAGCGGGCAGGTCCTGGGTCAGGGCGCCGCCGTGCACAGCTTGATCAGCGGTGCCAACGGTCGGCGCGAGCAAGACACCTGTCAGTGGCTGGAAGCGTTCGCCCTGGCGACCCGCCGCGCGTTACTCGCGGCGCACGTCGACGGCCAGGACATCCTCGGCATCGGCGTCTCCGGTCAGCAGCACGGCCTGGTGCTGCTCGACGACCAGGGCCAAGTGCTGCGTCCGGCCAAGCTTTGGTGCGACACCGAATCCACCCCGGAAAACGATCGTCTGCTAGACCACCTCGGCGGCGAAAAAGGCTCACTGGAGCGCCTCGGCGTGGTCATCGCGCCGGGCTACACCGTTTCCAAACTGCTGTGGACCAAAGAACAGCACCCGGACATTTTCGCCCGGATCGCCCGCATCCTCCTGCCCCACGACTACCTGAACCACTGGCTCACCGGCCGCAGTTGCAGCGAGTACGGCGATGCCTCAGGCACGGGGTACTTCAACGTGCGGACCCGCCAGTGGGATTTGCAGTTGCTGCGCGACATCGACCCGACCGGACGCCTGCAAGCCGCGTTGCCGGAGTTGATCGACGCGCATCAAGCGGTTGGCACGATCCTGCCGAGCATCGCTGAACATCTCGGCATCAACCCGCAAGCGCTGGTGTCCAGCGGGGGCGGCGACAACATGATGGGCGCGATCGGCACCGGCAACATCAAGCCTGGCGCAATCACTATGAGCCTCGGGTCTTCGGGGACGGTTTACGCTTATGCTGACCAGCCGAAAGTCAGCCCGGATGCGTCTGTCGCGACGTTCTGCTCGTCCAGCGGGGGCTGGCTGCCGCTGATCTGCACCATGAACCTGACCAACGCCACCGGGGTCATTCGTGAGCTGTTCGACCTCGATATCGAGCAGTTCAACGCCTTGGTGGCGCAAGCGCCGATTGGTGCCGAAGGCGTGTGCATGCTGCCGTTCCTTAATGGCGAGCGCGTCCCCGCCCTGCCCCATGCCACCGGCAGCCTGCTCGGCCTGAACATGACCAACCTGACCCAGGCCAATCTGTGCCGCGCCGTGGTAGAAGGCACGACCTTCGGTTTGCGTTATGGACTGGACCTGCTGCGCCAGAATGGCTTACAAAGCCGCAGCATTTGCCTGATCGGCGGCGGCTCTAAAAGCCCGGTGTGGCGGCAGATCGTCGCCGACATCATGAACACCCCGGTGATCTGTACCGAGCAGAGCGAAGCGGCAGCCCTCGGCGCGGCGATTCAAGCGGCGTGGTGCAAGTCTTGGGCAAACGGCCACGAGGACAGCCTGGCGGACCTTTGCGAGCGCTGCGTGACGCTCGATCCGGCCAGTGAAACCTTACCGATTGCGGAAAATGTGGCGGCCTGTCAGCAGGCCTATGAACGCTATCAACAACATGTCGCAACCCTTTAAAGAGCGAACAACTATGTATCTGGTGTGTGGCGAAGCGCTGTTCGATTTCTTCAGTGAAGAAGACGCCAGTGGCCTGGCTTCAAAAGTGAATTTCAAGGCGATTGCCGGCGGTTCGCCGTTCAATGTGGCGGTTGGACTTCGTCGGTTGGGCGTGGAGGCGGCGCTGTTTGCCGGGTTGTCCACCGACTACCTTGGGCGACGCTTGCAGCAAGTGCTGCAGGATGAAGGTGTACGCCCGGATTTCCTCGTGGATTTCGCCGCACCGACCACGCTGGCGATGGTCGCCGTCGGTGCCAATGGCTCGCCTCACTACAGCTTTCGCGGTGAAGGTTGCGCAGATCGGCAGCTCAAACCTGAGCATTTGCCTGAGCTGGGGCCGGAAGTGCGCGGTTTACACATCGGCTCGTATTCTTTGGTGGTGCAGCCGATTGCCGACACCTTACTGGCGTTGGTGCAGCGTGAAAGCGGCAAACGCCTGATCAGCCTTGATCCTAATGTACGACTCAATCCTGAGCCGAACATCGACCTGTGGCGCTCGCGGATTGCGACGCTGGTTGAGTTGGCCGACTTGATCAAAGTCAGCGATGAAGACTTGAGCCTGTTGTACCCCGAGCAAGATCCGCAGCGAGTGATTGAGGGTTGGCTGCAACATCGCTGTCAGTTGGTGTTCCTGACCCGCGGTGGCGAGGGTGCAACGGTGTTCAGCCGTGCGCACGGTTCGTGGTCGGTGCCGGCGAGCGCAGTGAAAATCGCCGATACCGTGGGCGCGGGTGATACGTTTCAGGCGGCATTGATTACCTGGTTGACCGAGCAGCAACTGGATTCGGTTGAGGGCGTGCAATCGCTTGAGCGCGGGCAAATCGACGGGATGTTCAAGTTTGCGGTGAAGGCGGCAGCGTTGACGTGCAGCAAGACGGGGCCGGATTTGCCGTATCGGCAGCAATTGGATCTTCGCTGATTGACAGGCCCCTATCGCGGGCAAGCCCGCTCCCACAATGATCATTGCCGAACACAAAATCTGTGTTCGCTGGAGATCACTGTGGGAGCGGGCTTGCCCGCGATGGCGGTGTAACACACACCGCCAACTTTCGGTCCCAACAAGGGCTACAGATGACTTTAGTCTGAAAATGACTATCAGTTTCTGGCCGCCCCGCCCCTGTGATGCAAGGATGTGCTGGAGAGGATGGAGCAACAACCCCCCGCATCCATTGGCCAAAACCCCGTATCTAAGGGTTTTCCCGATAGCCCAAGGCCTCCACACCTACGCCATTTGCGCCTTGAACGAGTCGGTTTAATGCTGCACCATCCGCACCAGCTTATTCAAAGGACGGAATTAAAGGCATGCTGGACGCGAACGCAACCCATATTTCCCTGACGCTGGAAGGCGTTTCCGTTGACCTGCAAGTGCTCAGCTTCGTCGGTCGCGAAACCCTCAACCAACCGTTCTGTTTCGACATCGAACTGGTCAGCGCCCGTCCCGACCTGAAACTCGAAGAGTTGCTGCACAAGCCTGGCTGCCTGACCTTCGGCGCTACCGGCGAAGGCATCATCCACGGTCTGGTTTATCGCATCGAGCAAGGCGACTCCGGCAAAAGCCTGACGCGCTACAGCATCAGCCTGGTTCCGCAACTTGCTTACCTGCGTCACAACCATGACCAGCAGATTTTCCAGCATTTAAGTGTGCCGAAGATCATTGCCCAGGTCCTAGAAGCACGCGGCATCCTGGCCGACGCCTACAGTTTCCAGCTCGGCGCGATCTACCCCGAGCGCGATTACTGCGTGCAGTACGACGAATCCGACCTGCATTTCATCCAGCGTCTGTGTGAAGAGGAAGGCATTCACTTCCACTTCCAACACAGTGCCAGCGGCCACAAACTCGTCTTCGGCGATGACCAGACGGTGTTCCGCAAACTCGCACCCGTGGCCTACCAGCAAGACTCCGGCATGGCCGCCACAAAACCGGTGATCAAACGTTTCAACCTGCGCCTGGAAACCCGGACTTCCCGCGTCAGCCGCCGCGATTACGACTTCGAGAAACCAAGCATCCTGCCCGAAGGCACCGCCAAGAGCACCTTCGCCCCGGACCTCGAAGACTACGACTACCCCGGCCGCTTCGTGACCCGCGAACGCGGCAAACAACTGGCAACCCGTGCGCTGGAACGCCATCGCAGCGATTACCAACTCGCCGAAGGCAAAGGCGACGAGCCCACCCTGGTGAGCGGCCACTTCATGGCCCTGAGCGAACACCCGCGCGCCGAGTGGAACGACCTCTGGCTGTTGCTCGAAGTCGTGCACGAAGGCAAGCAGCCGCAAGTGCTCGGCAAAAACGTCACCAGCGACGTCACCCACAATAAAGACGATTTCCATCAGGGCTACCGCAACACCTTCCTTGCCACCCCGTGGGACGCGCACTTCCGCCCTGCCCTCGAACACCCGAAACCGAAAGTCCTGGGCAGCCAGACCGCCATCGTCACCGGCCCGCCCGGCGAAGAAATCCACTGCGACGAATACGGCCGCGTCAAAGTGCAATTCCACTGGGACCGCGACGGCCAGGCCAACGACAACACCAGTTGCTGGCTGCGCGTCGCCACCGGCTGGGCCGGAAGTGCCTACGGCGGCATCGCCATCCCGCGCGTCGGCATGGAAGTCCTCGTCACCTTCCTCGAAGGCGACCCCGACCAACCGCTGATCACCGGCTGCCTGTTCCACAAGGAAAACGTCGTCCCCTACGACCTGCCGGCGAACAAGACCCGCAGCACCTTCAAAACCCTCAGTTCCCCGGGCGGCAAGGGTTACAACGAGTTCCGCATCGAAGACAAGAAAGGCGCGGAACAGATCTACCTGCATGCCCAGCGCGACTGGGATGAAAACATCGAGCACGACCAGAAAATCCGCATCGGCAATGAACGCCATGACACGGTTGAGGCCAATGTGTTCAGCGAGTTCAAGGTTGAAGAACACCGGATTACCCATCTGGACCGCAAGACTGAAGCGCGGGCGGATGATCACCTGACCGTGGCTACAACTCAGCATGTGAAAGTGGGGACGGCGCAGTTTGTCGAGGCGGGTCAGGAGATTCATTACCACGCTGGGCAGAAGGTGGTGGTTGAAGGTGGGATGGAACTGACGGCCAAGGCTGGCGGGAGTTTCGTCAAGGTTGATGCGGGGGGTGTGACGATCAGTGGGGCTGAGGTGAAGACCAATTCGGGTGGATCGCCGGGTTCGGGGAGCGGGATTAAGATTCTTCCGCCGATTATTCCGGGTGCAGCAGCGGCTGCCGCAGCAGGGAAACTGCTGAGTGCTCCGCCGATTGGCAAGTTTAATGCGGTGGCTGATTTGGAGCCTAAGGCAGCACGTCCAGCTGAGGAGGAAGAGCTGGAGGAAGAGGAAGAAGAGGTTGAGCTGGAAGATATTACGTTGCGGATTGGGGTGTTCTTTGATGGTACGGGGAATAACCGCAGTAACAGTGAACGGGTGTTTGGCTGCTTTGCGCCGGATGTGAATCTGGAGGAGTCGGCTGAGGATATTCGTCAGTTCTGCGCGGCTTACGGGTATGACGGCAAGGGCAGTTCGCCGGATAACAGTTACGGGAACGACGTCAGTAACGTGGCCAGGCTATTTGAGCTCTACGATAACCAAGTGGATGACTCGCTGCCTATCGATGCTAAACAGGCGAATTTGTCGATTTATGTGGATGGGATCGGTACCAGCAGTACCGCAGAAGACTCCACTTTTTCTCAAGGCACTGGCTTAGGCGCACAAGGCGTCAGGGCGCGAGTTGAAGAAACTCCGGCGTTGCTGCTTGGGGTGATACGCCCCTTTCAAGAGAACAATCCCGATAAGCGCGTGGCGAAAATCGAGTTCGATATCTTCGGGTTCAGTCGTGGCTCCGCAGCGGCAAGGGACTTCGCCAACGAAGTGTTAAAGGGTGAGAAAAGTATCTTGGCCCAAGCAATTCCCACCGGTACTGCCGGGTTAGCGGATAGCTTTACTTGGAAGCCGCATACCGATGTCTCTATAAATTTCATTGGCGTTTACGACACCGTTGCCGCCATTGCCAATCCGCTGGTTGGCGACTTGAATGGTAATAATGCCTATAACCCCGGGATCAACATCTTTGTGGCGCCGGACGCGGCTAAAAAGGTCGTCCAATTGGTTGCTCGAAATGAACGGCGTTACAATTTTTCCCTGAACAGTCTTGGGGCGGCCGATATTAGCTTGCCGGGTGTGCACTCGGACCTCGGTGGCGGCTATCTACCCAAGGCGATGGAACGGATTCTGCTCAGCAAACCGCGTAAAAGTCCGGTCGACGAAAGGACATCTTTTGTTGAAGCTAACAGTTACAAGATTGCCCAAGAAGACTTGAGACGGCTTCAAGATCAGTTGTCCCAATATAACCTTCCATTGGAAATCCGTACGTGGGAGGTACCGTTTCGTACAACGGGCAAAGAAAATCGCAAAGATATGAAATACGTTTATGCCGCCGTCAGCAGCCAGCGTGAAGTTCGTAGCGACCTATCCTTAATTTACTATCGAATAATGCGCGAATTGGCAGTGGAGAATGGAGTGCCTTTTCGACAAATTCCAATGGACGATCCAAGGCTTGCGCTACCCGCCGAGCTCGTCCCCATTTCCGAAAAACTGATGGCATATGCTCAGGGAAAAAGTAAAACAACAGGATTGACTTCGCAGGAGGAAGAACTGTTGTTCCGCCGTTACGTTCATCTGTCAGATAACTGGAATGCCGCTAAAAATCGAAACAATAGCGACCTGAACATAGTTTTCATCAATCGACCAGACATAAACTCTGTGCGCACGGTGCACCCTAATGAGTAATTTTATACGTATGGTTGTTGCCGCTGTTCTGCTCAGCGGATGCGCGCCCGCCGAAAGCCAATCATTGCCTTACAAATCATGGCGCTTGGGCTTTTCAGCGCCGAATTACATGGAAGTGTGGATTGAATCGGCTGATGTAGTCGATATCAAAGAGCAGGTTTATCCGCGAGCGATGAGTGGTACTGCTGCCATACAGACGCCTCCTAACAACACTGGCGACCCTAGAGGGTGGCCCGAAAAGCCAGGAATCGGCAAAGGTAAGAATGTAACTGGGGCGGACTTGCCAAAAAAGATTTACGTACGCTGGCAGTCTCTTGTCGAACCGCAAACTTACCAAATGGTGATCGAGGTCCCCGAGACGACAAGGACGATAATGCGCAAGGAAGAAAAAGCTTTTTGCGCATTTGATGGTAAGTGGATTACAGACTACCGCAACGCGTTGGTTATCAATTTGGCGCCCGGCGGGATAGCCAAAATGTGGGTGATGGGGTCGTGCCTGCCAGCGATAGAAGTGACCAAGGTAAAAGCCGTTATTGATCCACGCGGCCCATATGAAGGAAAGTCTGGCGGTAAGTACGACAAGCTGTCCGACCAATCCAAAGCCTACGTAGAAAAATTTGGTGTGCCCTATGATTCTTGGAAGTGACAGAGCCAAAGCAGCCTGATGAGTAATTTCTTGCGAACTACGATTTGCGCATTTTTGCTCAGTGGTTGCACATACGCCAACAGCGAGCCAATGCCTTACAAATCCTGGTACTTGGGGTTCTCGGCCCCCGCTTACATGGAGGTTTGGATCGAAACCGCCGATGTTGTCGATATTCAGAACCATGTATACCCACGTGCAATGAGTGGACTTGCCTCCATGTTAAAGCCGCCAAACAATTCTGGCGATCCGCGAGGTTGGCCGAAAAGAGCTAGCATCGGCAGCGGTAAGCATGTGACAGGGGCCGACTTGCCCAAGCAGATTTATGTCCGCTGGCAGTCGCAGGTCGAACCGCAAACCTACCTGATGGTGGTTAAAATCCCTGAGGCTACTCGGGAGATTATGCTTAAGGGTGAAAAGGTTTTCTGCGCTGCCGATGGGAAATGGATCACTGGCTATCGTCAGTCAATCGGTATAAGGCTGGTCCCCGGAGGTATTGCCAAAGTCTGGGTTGGCGGTCCATGCATGACGCCGATCGAGGTGACCGCGGTAAAAGCCGTGATTGATCCGCGTGGCCCATACGAAGGTAAGTCTGGAGGTCACTACCGCCCCCTTTCCGCCGTTTCCAAAGCGTACGTCGAAAAGTTTGGTGTGCCGTATGGCTCTTGGTAATTCATGACGCAATACAAAAATCCAGCGCCTAGCAGCGCTGGATTTTTTTAAAGATCAGTCGTCAGACCGGCGCCTTCCACCCCATCATCCGCTGCTGTGCAACCGCTAACAGGTCAAACCCGTCCTGAGTCAGCAAGTAAAGCGCGTGAGTAAAGTGCGGAATATCTTGAACATCGCTGTGTTTGAAACATAGACAATGAAGCGTTTCAAGTAGCTGACTTGAGGCCCGTACGCGCTGTAACCCGGCCTCGAGAATGTCTTGAGGGTTGCCTTCGGTGTCGATCAGCAAAGGACTTGAATCGGTAACGCCGCTGTTGAGTGAGCGATAACGATCTGGAAACGGTTTGAACGTTGGCATAGTAATTACTCGATGGTTAATAAGTAACGCCAGCACCGTGACCAAACGATGGGAGGCGGCTGTGTACAGGCTTGGTCAACCGATACCATCAAATCGGTTCGCCCGAAGGCGTCCAGCACACAGCCGCCATTGCAAGACACTACGAGGACTTGGATGTCCGCAGCGCGAATGATGGCACACATATGTGTGATGGCATCAGGTGACCAAACCCGATCGCTGATTTTGCAGCGAGCCCAAACAGTAATCGCTCCCCCCAACAGGCGAAAGTCGATAAGGCGCCGGATCCTGTAGGACCAGGCCGAAGCCTCCGTAACCGCTTTCCTAAAGAAACTTCCGTAAAAGTGTATTACGGCGAGGATCCGAGGCCGTTCAATCGTGAAAGCGTAACGGTCGTGCAGAACTCGGACGAGAAAGTTAACGAAGATTTACGCAAGCTCGGCCTGGACCCGGATCAGGTTGATTTACAAGCATTAGTGGAGAAAGCCGCAGGGAGGCTGACATGAGCGAGGCAGTAGCTGAGAGCGCAAACGAGGGTGGCGAAGACCGTAGCGCCGCCTATCAAGAGGCAGCGGTTGAACTGGCAAAAGGTATCGCGCTCGGCGCAGTGCCGTTTCTGGGCCAGGCCATCGACGCCTACGACACTATCGAATCCTCTATCGTCCTCTACAACGCAGAGTCAACGGACGGTAAGGAAGACGCGCAATTCGATCTGTTGATGGCCGTGATCGGCTGGGTTCCAGGACCGGGCGACGGCCTGAAAAAGAGCTTGCGAATCGTCAACAAAGACCCGCAGCGCTACGCCCCGGTCCTGTTCGACCTGCTTCGCTTCGTCCTCCAGGAATGCGGGGTTAAAACCAGCCCTGAAGAGCTGCTCAAACAGATTTTCGACGCTGGAAAGCTGCGTGCCGAACTCGACGAAATCATCACCGGCGTGAAAGGCTCCTCTACATTCCAGAGCCTGCCCAACTGGGCCAAAACATCGGTCGTCACCGTCCTCGCAGCCTCCCGTGACAACATGCCGGCCATGGTCGGCATCGTTGAGAAGCGGCTGCTTAAATGGAAAGGCATGCAGCGCAACAGTTCTGCGGCCTCCTCCGGCTCAAGCCACCCGAAAAGAGCTGAAAAGCCTGCCAACAAAGACTCGGCCGTTGCGGCAAAGGGAACCGATGGCGCGAGCGGCACCCATTCCAACCAGGTCGAAGCCTCCAAGGTAGGCCTTCAGGCCCCGTCCAGCATTTTGAATGAAGGATTGGGGGTGAGTGGGGAGCACATTGCCGACTACATCTGCGCAGTGGAGTTTGGCTGGGGCAAGGATTGGGATGGGCATGACAAGGGCGCGGATGGGAAGTGGCTTGAGGGTGTGCCT